>SLBP01000182.1:0-28112 GCA_007126245.1 Planctomycetales bacterium | reverse complement strand
CCGCTACGACGTGGTGGTGGTCGGCGGGGGGACGGGCGGGGCCCCGGCGGCCATCGCCGCGGCACGCGAGGGGGCGCGGGTGCTGGTCGTCGAGCACCAGCATATGCTCGGCGGCGTGGGGACGGTCGGGCAGATCGCCGGATACTACCACGGCAATCGCGTCGGCTTCACCGCCACGGTGCCGGGGGATCCCGGTTGGGCCATCGAGCAGAAGGCGGAGTGGTGGCGGCGGGCGCTGCTGGACGAGGGGGCCGAGATCTGGTTCGGCGCTATCGGCTGCGGAGCGGTGGTCGAGGGCGACCGGGTGGCCGGTGCCGTAGTGGCCACGCCCCACGGCCGCGGCGTGGTGCTCGCCGACGTGGTGATCGACTCGACGAGCAACGCCGACATCGCCGCTCCGGCCGGCGCGGAGACCGACTATACGGGCAGCGGTGAGTTCGGCGTGATGGGGGCCGGAACGACCTTCCGCCGCCTCGGCGGCAGGGGGGCGAACCCCTCCTTCACCCTCGTCGACGACACCGACCTGATCGACCTCTGGCACGTCCTCGTCTGGTCGAAACAGAAATACCCGGACGCCTTCGATCAGGCCCCCCTGGTGAACACCCGCGAGCGGCGGCGGATCGTGGGCGACTTCAGGATGACGGTCCTCGACCAGATCGTCGGCCGCACCTATCCCGACACGATCAGCCAGGCGAACAGCGACTTCGACACCCACGGCTTCACCGTCGATCCCTACCTGATGCTGGAGACGCCGCCCCGCGCACAGAACTACCTGGTGAACATCCCCTACCGCTGCCTCCTGCCTCGCGGGCTGGAGGGCTTGCTGGCGACGGGGCTCGGCATCAGCATGCACCGCGACGCCGTACCCCTGGTGCGGATGCAGGCCTGCATCCAGAACCAGGGCTACGCGGCGGGGCTGGCCGCGGCAGCGGCCTCGCGCGAGGGCGTGCCGCTCCGCGCCATCGACATCCGTGCCTTGCAGAAGAAGCTCGTCGAGATCGGCAACCTCCCCGAGGAGGTCCTGGAGCACGAGGACTCGCTTCCCATGGCGGAGGAAGAGGTGGCCCGCGCGGTCCGCGAGTTCCCGCCGCTCTGGACCCGGCATGCCGGCGGCGACCGCCGTGTGGAAGAGATCGCCCGCCGCTTCGAGGAGGCACCACCCCGCGAAGATTTCTGGGCGGCGGCGGTCCTCTTCCAACACCCGGAAACGGCCCTGCCGCTGCTGCGGGAGGCCTATGCATCGAGCGAGGGCGAGACCCGCTTCGCCTATGCCCAGAAGCTGGCCATGCTCGGCGACGCCACGGGGGCCGAGCTTCTCCTCGAGCGCGTCCGCAGCGCCGACGGTTGGGACTTTGGCTGGAGGTACGCGAGCATGAGCAATTTCGGCTCGGCGCTGAGCCCGCTCGATACGGCCATTATCGCCCTGGCCAGGGCCGGTTACGAGGAGGCCGTGCCCACCATCCTGGAGAAGGTGGCGCTGCTCGATGCGACGGTGGAGTTTTCCCACCACCGCGCCGCGGCCCTGGCTCTGGAGCGGCTGGGCGACCCGGCGGCCGCAGCGGCGCTGGCTGCGCTCCTTGCGAAGCCGGGGATGTCGGGGCACGTCCACGATAGCCTCGAGGCGGCCCGGGCCCACGACGCAGCCGCTGCGGGCGATCTGCATGCCGTCCACACCCGGCGCGATTCGCTCCGGGAGCTGCTGGTGGCACGGGCCCTCTTCCGCCTGGGCGACCACGACGGGCTCGGCCGCTCGATCCTCGAAGCCTACACCGCCGACCTCCGCGGTCACCTCGCCCGCCACGCCCGGGCGGTGCTCGAGACGGCTACGGCGTCGCACCCTCGCGAGGCCTTCAGCCCGGTGGGTGAATCGCAGCAAATCGGCTCTGCAGGGGAAGCAGTCCTCATGGACCGTGGAGCGGCGGCCTCAGCCTCGCCGTGAGATGAATGCGCCGCCGGTGCTTGACGGCGGCAAGCTCGGTAGTGCATCATCGGGGTGTTCCAGGAGCGCGAGCCGCGCCCCCCGGCACGGCCGGCCGGCGGGGACTTTGACCATGAACTCGAGTGGTTTCTGTTGCGGAGGTTGACATGAACGGTACGCGGTTTCGCGTTCCCCGGCGCCGCTTTCTCGCTGCTTCGGCGGCCGCGGCGGTAGGCATTCCCTACTGGCACACGGCGGCGGCGAGGGGCGCGGCCTGGCAGGAGTCGCGGCCCAAGATCGGCTGCATCGGTGTGGGGGGGCAGGGACTGGCCATCGCCCGCAGCGCCGCCCGCTTCGGCGAGATCGTCGCCGTCTGCGATGCCGACCTCCGCCATGCCCAGGCGGCCCGCGAGGCCCTGGGCGATCAGGCGGCCGTCTACCAGGACTACCGCGAGCTGCTCGCCCGCGACGACGTCGAGGTGGTCCTCAACGGCACCCCCGACCACTGGCACACACCGATCAACATCGCCGCCTGCCGCGCGGGCAAGGACATCTATACGGAAAAGCCGCTCACGCTGACCATCGAGGAGGGGAAGCTCCTTTGCGACGTGGTCCGCCAGACGGGCCGTATCGTCCAGGTGGGGACCCAGCAGCGGAGCGATCGTGCCTACCAACTGGCCGTGGAACTGGTCCGCAACGGGCGGCTCGGGCAACTCCGGCAGGTCTGGGTGGCGCTCCCCTACTTCAGCGCCAAGGGAGGGCCCTTCGAGGCTGAGCCGGTCCCAGCCGAGCTCGATTGGGATCTCTACCAGGGGCAGGCGCCCGAGCATCCCTACTGCCGGCAACGGACGCACAGCGACTACCGCTGGTGGTACGAATATGCGGGCGGCATCATCACCGACTGGGGCAACCACCACTACGACATCGCCCACTGGGGGATGGACTGCGAGCGCACCGGTCCTGTCTCCGTCGAGGCCCGCGGCCTCTTTCCCAACGGCGGGCGGCCCCAGCACTACAACACCCCGGACCGCTTCTTCGCCCGCATGGAGTATGCCAATGGCGTGGAGTTGCTCTACTTCGCCTCGCTGGGCGAGCGCCTCCACTACGGCGCCGTCGACGGGCATGTCGACACCACGCCCGCCGAAGCGGAGTGGCTCTTCGGCGCCGATACGGATGAGGAGATCAAGACCTTCTCGCGGAACGGTGTCATGTTCATCGGCGAGCGGGGGCGGATCTTCGTGAACCGCGGGGGCGTCTACGGCCGCCCCGTCGAGGAACTGGAAGAGAACCCGCTCCCCGACGACGCCTGGCGGGCACCGGCAAGCCTGGACCACATGGCCAACTTCTTCGAATGCGTGGCCACCGGCGAGCAGCCGGTCTCCACCGTCGAGGTCCAGCACCGCACGATCACCGCCTGCCATCTCACGAACATCTCCCTGCAGCTTGAGCAGGAGCTCACCTGGGACCCCGAGCAAGAGGTGATCGTGGGGAACTCCGAGGCCCGGGCCCGGCAGTCGCGCGTGCCGCGAACGCCGTACAGCCTGGAGGGGTGATTGATCATGTCCGACCCGCACGCCTGCTACGACAATCCGCTGATCGGCCGCTATGCCTCGAAGGAGATGAGTGCGCTCTGGGGAGCGCAGCGGAAGTTCAGCACCTGGCGGCGGCTCTGGGTGGCGCTGGCCGAGGCCCAGGCCGAGCTGCGGCTGCCCATCACGGCGGCGCAGCTCGCCGAGCTGAAGTCGAAGGTGGACGAGATCGATTTTGAGGCCGCCAACCGGCACGAGCGGCGGCTGCGGCACGACGTGATGGCCCACGTCCACGCCTATGGCGACCAGTGCCCCTCGGCGCGGGGCATCATCCACCTCGGCGCCACGAGCTGCTTCGTCACCGACAACACCGACCTCTTGCTACTCCGCGAGGGGCTGGTCCTCCTCGGCAACCGGCTGGCGGCCGTGATCGACCGCCTGGGCCGCTTTGCCGAGCAGTGGCGAGACCTCCCCTGCCTGGCCTTCACCCATTTCCAGCCCGCACAGCCGACGACCCTGGGCAAGCGGGCCTGCTTATGGGCCTATGACCTGGCGCTCGACCTGGCGGAAGTCGAGCACCGGCTGGCGAGCCTGAAGGCCCGCGGCGTCAAGGGAACCACCGGCACGCAGGCCAGCTTCCTGAGCCTCTTCGGCGGCGACCATGCCCAGGTCCGCCGCCTGGAGGAGCTCGTCTGCCGCAAGATGGGCTTCGAGGAGTTCTATCCCGTCACCGGCCAGACCTACCCGCGGAAGGTCGATGCCCAGGTGCTCTCCGTCCTCTCGGGCATCGCCCAGAGCGGGCACAAGGCGGCCACCGACTTGCGGCTGCTCCAGCACCGCAAGGAAGTGGAAGAGCCCTTCGAGAAGGAGCAGATCGGCTCCTCGGCCATGGCCTACAAGCGGAACCCGATGCGGAGCGAGCGGATGTGCGCCTTGGCGCGGTTCGTGATGAGCCTCGATACCAGCGCCGCGGCCACGGCCGCCACCCAGTGGCTGGAGCGGACGCTCGACGACAGCGCCAACCGCCGCCTGGTGATCCCCCAGGCCTTCCTGGCCGCCGAAGCGGTGCTCATCCTCTACCAGAACGTCGCCGAGGCCATGGTGGTCTACCCCAAGGTGATTGGCGCGCACCTGGCCGCCGAACTCCCCTTCATGGCCACGGAGAACATCCTCATGGCCGCCGTGGCGGCCGGGGGCGACCGCCAGGATCTCCACGAGCGGATCCGCCGCCACAGCCAGGAGGCGGCCGCGGTCGTCAAGCAGGAAGGCCGCCCCAACGACTTGCTCGAGCGGCTGGCCGCCGATCCTGCCTTCGCCGGTGTGGACCTGGGCGCGGTGACCGATCCGGCGCAGTTCGTCGGGCGGGCCCCGCAGCAAGTCGACGAGTTCCTCGCGGAGATCATCGGCCCGATCCGTGCCCGCTACGCCCACGCCCTGGCTGCCGCGGCGGAAGTCGAGGTCTAGCCGCGCGGCACCAGCCCTAGGCGCCGGCGGGGCGGAGGCAGCGGCCGATCTGGCGGACGGCCTGGCGGAGGCGGTTCTCGTTCTCGACCAGGGCCATGCGGAGGTAGCCCTCGCCGGCCGGGCCGAAGCCGCCGCCGGGGCTGACGGCGACGTCGGCCTCCTTGAGGAGCTTCATGGCGAAGTCGAAGGAGGTCATCTGGCTGGCCCAGGGCTCGGGGATCTTGGTCCAGACGAACATGGTCGCCTTGGGCCGCTCGATGGGCCAGCCGAGCCGCGCCAGGCCGTCGCAGAGGACGTCGCGGCGCCGCTGGTATACGGCCGCCTGGGCCTCGACCGCCGCATCCAGACTGCGCAGGGCCACGATGGAGGCGATCTGGATGGGCTCGAACATGCCGTAGTCGTAGTACGTCTTGATGGTCGTCAGCGCGCGGACCATCTCGGCGTTGCCGGCGCAGAACCCCACCCGCCAGCCGGCCATATTGTAGCCCTTGCTCATGGTCGTCAGCTCGACGCCCACCTCGCGGGCGCCCGGCGTGGCGAGGAAGCTGGGGGTCTGGTAACCGTCGAAAGTCACATCGGCGTAGGCCAGGTCGCTGATGACCAGGAAGCCGTGGCGCTTGGCTAGCTTGACCACCTCCACGTAGAAGTCGGGTTCGACGACCACCGTGGAGGGATTGTGCGGGAAGTTCACCACCACCACCCGCGGCTTGGGATACAGGTGCTGGCAGGTGTAGGCGATGTTGGAAAGGAACTGTTGCGGGTCGAGCACCTCGAGGAGTATGGCGTTGGCCGACGCCAGAGCCACGGCGTAGATATGCGCCGGGTAGGACGGGGCGGGAACAATGGCCGTATCGCCGGGGCCGAGCAGCGCCAGGCACATGTGGCTGAAACCATCCTTGGAACCCAAGCATACGACCACCTCGCGCTCGGGATCGAGGCGGACACCGTGCTGCTTGAAGTACTTCGCGGCCACGTCGCGGCGGAGGTTCAAGAGCCCCATGGCCTCGCTGTAGCCGTGGACCTTGGGATCGCGCGCGGCCTCGGCGAGCTTCTCGATGACCGTCGAGTGGGGGGGATCCGAAGGATTGCCCATTCCCAAGTCGATCACGTCGTCGCCGGCCCGCCGTTTCTGGTACTTGAGCTTATTGATCTGGGCGAACAGGTAGGGCGGCAGCCGCCGCACGCGATCGGCCACGGGAATGGTGAATCCCTGATTGTGGTTCACCGGCTGGCTGGGGGGTTCGTCGTACTTCATAGTGTCCAGACCCAATGCATGTCGCCTTTAGGGCAAACTCCTCAGGATATCGCACGTGCAGGGAGAGGGGAACGGGGCAGAGCCGTCCGATTCCCCCAAGGGATTCACTACCGGAGAGCGGGCGGATACATTCGACAAATGCCCACAGCCGTAGCGGCGCAGTGCCCTCTCGTGGGGGGGGCAGGCGGGGCGATGATCTCAGGAAACCGCGTAACTCCCTCTTATGCCTGCCGAACGAGCCCAGGTTATCGTCCTTCGCGTGGTCGAGTTCAGCGAGACGAGTCTCGTGGTAACGGCCTTCAGTCGCGAGTTCGGCAAGCTGCGGGCTATAGCGAAGGGGGCCCGGCGGCCCAAGGGACCCTTCGAGTCTGCTCTTGACCTGCTGGCCCTCTGTCGAATAGTCTTCCTCCGCAAATCGTCGGACGCCCTGGACCTATTGACGGAGGCGAAGCTGATCTGGCGGTTCCGCCCCGCGGGCCGCGACCTGGGGAGTCTTTATGCGGCCTACTACGTCGCGGAGCTGCTCACGGCGCTGACCGACGAGTACGACCCGCACGTGGAGCTTTTCGACCTGGCGGAGGCGATTTTGCGGGGGCTTTCGCGAGGTGAGCCGCCGAACCGGGAGGTGATCGCATTCGAGTTGGGCATGCTGCGCGAACTGGGAATGCTGCCGTCGCTCTCGGCATGTGCGGCCTGCGGCCAGGAAATTGCCGGCGGTGGGAGGGTGGCCTTCGGCCAACTCGACGGAGGAGTGCTCTGCGGGCAGTGCCGGGCCGGGAAGCGACACGTGGCCTTGGTGACCGCCGGGGCCCTCAAGACGATGGCGCGACTGGCGGAAGCGCCAGGAGAGGGTACTCGTCGGATCGAGATCGACGCGAAGACGCGGGGGGAAATCCGCGGACTGCTCAACGACTACGTCGCGCACCTGCTCGGCCGGCGGCCGCAGATGCACCGCTACCTGACCGGTACGGCGCGCCCGTGAGGGAGGCGTTCGCCGGTGCCGCGAAGGATCGCGGCAGCACGCAGTATTGCATGGATTGAGGGGACGGATGCCCGTAAGAATCGACCACCGATGGCGATGGGTGCTGCCGCTTCTGGCAGTCGGCCTAGCGGTGGGGTGCCAATCGGTGCCGCAGGCGCGCCAGCCCATCCCCGCCCCGGCCGAACCGGAGGAGTACTGGCTCTTCGACCGGCTCCTCGGCCAAGGGGGAGAGGGGGCGGAAGCTCCAGAAGGGGCAACCCGGTCGGGGAGTGGCGTGCGCCCGGTAGGCGTTGCGAAGCCGGTGCCGACGCATGAGGCAGAGACGGCAATGCGTCCGCCGGCGGAGGGGAGGGCCGGGCCGGTCATTCCACCGCCGGCACCGGGGGGCGGTCCGGAAGATCGCACGGGCAAACCCTTCGAGCTCGAGGATCTGGCCCCCGAGCGGACGTATCAGCGGTTCAAGAATCTCATCGGCCTCGGGCCCAACGAGGACATTGCCCGCGAGCGCTTCGACGAGGGCCGACGGCTTTTCCTCCTGGGGCGCTACCAGGAGGCGGCGAAGCAATTCAGGTCGGCGGCCTCGCGGTGGCCCGACTCCCCCCTGGAAGAGGACGCCCTCTTCCTGCTCAGCGAGTGCCATTTCTTTCTCGACCGTTATCCCAAGGCACACGAGACGTACAACGCGCTGACGACCAAGTACGATAACTCGCGGCATCTGGACGTCGTCGTCGCTCGGCAGTTCGCCATCGGCCGCTATTGGGACGGCCTGGACCACGCCGCACCGAAATGGGCGCTGGTTCCCAATTTCACGGACCGCAGCCGGCCGATCTTCAGTACTTTCAGCGGCGCCATCGATGCCTACACGGCAGTCCGGCTGAGCGACCCCACGGGACCCTATGCCGACCACGCCGCCATGGCCACCGCGAATGCCTATTTTCTCAAGGGGCGATGGGAGGACGCGGCACTGCACTACGAGACGGTCCGCCGCGACTACCCGCAGAGCGAGCACCAGTTGCAGGCGCACCTCCTGGGGATGAAGGCTCTCGAGGCATCCTACCAGGGGCCGATGTACGACGGCACGCCCCTCTTCGAGGCGGTCGACATCGCCGACGCCACCCTGCGGCAGTTCCGCGGCCGCCTGGAAGACCAGGAGGCACAACTACGGTCCACGCGGCGCAAACTCGAGGAGGCCAAGGCCGAGCGGGACCTGGAGATGGCGCGTTTCTACGAAGCGAAACGGCAGTACGGCGCGGCGCGCTTCTACTACGAAGCCCTCATCCGCGAGTACCCGCAGTCGCAGTCGGCGCAGCGAGCCCGGCTGCGACTGGCCGAGATCGCCCACCTGCCCGACCGTCCGCCGGACCACTTCGCCTGGCTGACGCGATGGTTCGGGGAGAAACGATGATGCGACCCTAATGACGGCCGGCGATGACTCGCCGGTCCACGGCTCCCAACCCATGCTCGCCCCCCCTCCCCACGCCCGCTCGAACGCGCGCCCCGGCCGGGTTCTCCCCGTCCTGGTGGCCATTGCGGTGCTGATGTGTGGGGGCTGTGCGGGATACCGCTTCGGGAACCAGAGCCTCTATTCCCACGACATCGCCACGGTCTACGTGCCCATCTTCGAGTCGGACAGCTTCCGCCGCCATCTGGGTGAGCGTCTCACCGAGGCAGTCGTCAAGGAGGTCGAGCTGAAGACGCCCTACAAGGTGGTGTCGACGCCCAACGCCGACACGATCCTCTCCGGGCGGATCACCCACGAGACGAAGCGTGTGCTGATCCGCAACCGCTTCAACGACCCTCGGGAGATGGAGGTCAATCTCCAGGTCCAGGTTCGCTGGCTCGACCGCCGCGGGCAGGTGCTCCGCGAGGACTCGTTGGCCCTGCCGGAGGCGGCGACCTCGGTGACGGGCAGCGCCACCTTCGTACCCGAGGTGGGACACTCGGTGGCCACCGCCCAGCAGCAGGCGATCGAACGGCTCGCTCAGCAAATCGTCGCCCTTATGGAAGACGCCTGGTAGGGCGCGGTAGACTTCCGGCATGAACCCGGCCGACCGTCCCTACCCCGCACGCCCGTCCCATCCTCCCCGCGCCGACCATTGGCAGCTCCGCACCCGCAGCCTTCCCTTCGGGCCGCTGCCCGCGGTGATGGGCATTCTCAACGTCACCCCGGACAGCTTTTCCGATGGGGGACGGTATCTGGAAGCGGCGGCGGCCGTCGACCGTGGCCTGGCCATGGCTGCCGCGGGGGCGACGATTCTCGACGTCGGCGGCGAGAGCACGCGGCCCTACGCCGAGCCGGTGGATGTGGACGAGGAGCTGCGGCGCGTCATTCCGGTTGTCGCCGCCCTCTGCGAACAGGCGGCGGTCCCCGTCTCCATCGATACCTCGAAGCCCCGCGTGGCCCGCGAGGCACTGCGCGCCGGCGCCGAGATCGTCAACGACGTCACCGCCGCACGCGATCCGGCCATGGTGGCCGCGGCCCTCGACTTCTCGGCCGCCGTTTGCGTGATGCATATGCAGGGCGAACCGCGAACGATGCAGGTCAACCCCGAATACGGAGACGTGGTGGGCGAGGTCGCTGCCTTCCTCGCCCGGCGATGCCAGGCGCTGCGCGCCGGGGGGGTGGCGGCCGGGCGGATCGCCGTCGACCCGGGAATCGGCTTCGGCAAGCGGCTGGAACACAACCTGGCGCTCTTGCGGGCGGCCGGCCGGCTGCACGAACTGGGCCATCCCCTCGTCGTGGGCCACTCGCGAAAACGCTTCATCGGCGAGGTCCTCGGCCGCCCCGAGGCCGACCGCACGGCGGGGACCGTCGGCGTGGCCCTGGCGCTGGCCCGCCGCGGCGTGCAGGTGCTCCGCGTTCACGACGTTGCCGAGGTGTGCCAGGCCTTCACGCTCTTCGAGGCCGCCGGCGGACTCGAGCTGGAAGAGGAGGGCCGTTAAAAGAGAGGAGACCGCTGGCGTGCGTCTGGCCGGGAATCGCGGGAAACCCGCGGAATACTCTCCTGGACTCCTCCTGCTGCGCGCGGCGCGGTGCCGGGGAGGATGCGCCGCCGCGATCGGCCGGCATCAGCGGCCGGAGGATCCGGCCGCCATCTCGCGGAACTCGTCTTCGGAGATGATCGATACGCCCAGCTCGCGGGCCTTCGCCAGCTTGCTCCCGGGACTCTCTCCGGCAACGAGATAGTCGGTCTTGCCGGAGACGCTCGAGGTGGCCTTGCCCCCCAGCCTCTCGATCAACTGGTGGGCCTCTTCCCGCGAGTAGTGCTCCAAGGTGCCGGTGACGACGAAGGTCTTGTCCCGGAAGGGCTGCCGCTGCGGCTCCGCGGCGGCCTTTTCGACCATCTCGACACCGTGGCGGCGCAGATCCTCGACGGTCCTCTTTCCCGCCGGGGAATGGAAGAACTGGTGTACGCTGGCGGCCACGACCTCGCCCACGTCGCGGATGGCGCAGAGGTCGGCCTCGGAGGCATCCATGAGGGCGTCGATGGTGCGGAAGTGGGCGGCCAGGTCGCGGGCCGTGCGGAGCCCCACGTGGGGGATGCACAGACCATGAAGCACCCGCGCGAGACCGGCAGACTTGCTGTCCGTGATTTGCTTGAGGAGCTTCTCGGCGTGCTCCTTGCTCACGCGACTCTCGCTCTGCAGCGGTTCCAGCTCTTCGGGTCGAAGATGGTAGAGGTCGGCAATCCTCTTCACCAGCCCCGATTCGACCAGCGCCGCAATCCTTTTCGGCCCAAAATTGGCAATATCCATCGCGTCTTTGAAAAACGCCAACCGTTCGCGGAGGTATTCCTCCTTTGCGTCCGGCGTCGTTTTCCACGCCCTCGGCCGCTTCTTCCGAAAATCGGCGGGCAGAGGCTCGTCGCCGGCACCGACACCGGCGTCGATCAGGGCGGAGATCTCCTCGCGCACCGCCGGCTCATGCAGCTCCTCATGGAGCACCTGGGCTTCCAGCTCGTTGAGCGATGTGCCCCGGACGATGGCGGGCCGGGAGGCCTTCAGCACGCCGGCAAGCGAGCCGCAGGCCTCGATAAGTTCCGCCGCGACTTGGCCGCCGAGGTGCGGCAGCCCGAGACCATAGAGGAGCCGCGCAGGATGGCGGCGCTTGCTGGCTTCGAGGGATTCGGCGAACTTTCTCGCTTCCTTCGGGCCGAAGACGGGGCGCAGAAAACGGAGGCCGGTCAACTGTGCCGTGGTCAGTTGGTAGAGGTCGCCCAGGCTCCGCACCAGGTTCTTCTCGACGAACTGGTCGATGAGCTCTTCGCCGATCCCTTCGATGTCCATGGCGCTGCGGCTGGCGAAGAAACGGAGCCGCTCCTTGAGCTGGGCGGGGCAGGAGGGATTGGGACAGCGGATATAGACTCCCCCCTCGTCCTGGACCGCCGCCGCGCCGCACTCGGGGCAGTGGCTGGGGAACTCGAATTCCGGCAGCTCGCCCTGCCGCTCGTGCTTCTCGACGCGAACCACGTGGGGGATGATCTTGCCGGCCTTTTCCACCACGACCACGTCGCCGATGCGGACGTCCTTGCGGCGGATCTCGTCGGCGTTGTGGAGGCTGGCGCGGCGGACGATGGTGCCGGCGATCTCCACCGGCTCCAGGTCGGCCACGGGGGTGATGGCGCCGCTCTTGCCCACCTGGACGCGGATGCCGCTAATGCGCGTGGCGGCCTCGTACTTCTCGAACTTGTAGGCGATGGCCCAGCGGGGGCTCTTCGAGGTGGCCCCCAGGCGCTCCCGCTGGTCGAAGCGGTTCACCTTGATCACCAGGCCATCGATCTCGAAGTCGAGCTCGTGGAGCCGCTCGACGATCTCCTCGCAGTGGGCCACGGCGGCGGCGAAGTCGGCGAAGCGGGCGGCATGGGGCGTGGGCTGGAGGCCGTAGCGGCCGATCTCCTCGAGGAACTCGGTGTGGGTCCGGGACCGAAGGCCCTCGGCGTAGCCCACCCCGTGGCAGAGGAACCGCAGCCGGCGGGTGGCGACGATACGGGGATCGAGCATGCGGATCGAGCCGGCGGTGACGTTGCGGGTGTTGGCGAACGGCGGCAGCCCCGCGGCCCGCTGGGCCTCGTTGAGCTGGACGAGGTCGGAGTTCGTCAGATAGACCTCGCCGCGGACCTCGAGCACCGGCGGGACGCCCTCGCCCGGCACGTGCAGGGGGACGTCGCGGATGGTGCGGATGTTGTGGGTCACGTCGTCGCCGATGCGGCCGTCGCCGCGGGTCACGCCGCGGACCAGTCGCCCCTCTTCGTAGAGGAGCGAGACGGCCACGCCGTCGACCTTGAGCTCGACGACCCACTCGATCGGCTCACCGCCCAAGAGCTTCGCCGTCCGCTCGCCGAAACGCTTGAGCTCCTCGATGCTGTAGGTATTGTCGATCGAGAGCATCGGCAGGCGATGGGGCACCGAGGCGAGCTCCTCGACCGGCCGCTCGCCCACCCGCTGGGTGGGGCTGTCCGAGGTGACCAGCTCGGGATGCTCGGCCTCGAGGGCCTCGAGCCGCTCCAGAAGGCGGTCGTACTGGCGGTCGCTGATCTCCGGCGCCCCCTCGATGTAGTACTTGTGATCGTGGTGGCGGAGCTCGGCACGGAGCCGCTCGATCTCGCGGGCGGGGTCGGTGGGCATGGGAAACCTCGCGATAGCCGGGCAAGATTCGTGGACCGCAAGACAAGGATGGAGCACGGCGGCACAAGCAGCGAGCCTCAAAGGTAAGCCGCGACCGGGCTACGAACAAGGGGGCGAGACGCGACGGGGTGGAAGACCGTTCCCAGAGTGCCAGGAACCACGAAGATCGCGAATGACACGAATGGACATGGCGGGTGGAACGGTGGCCTCGGCTACCGCCCTAGGACGCCGCTTTGGGCTGCCATCAAGAAGGCAACCCCCAGGAGCATGACGATCCAAAGGAGCCACCACACGCCCAGCCTCAGCAGTCTTCGCGAGGAACCGCCCGCTGCGTGGCGAGCATCCCACCGACGGCATAGGGCGTCCTTAGTGGCCAGAAGAGCGCCCGCGAGCAGAAAGCCAGCCGTCAACCCGATGACCGTGGCAATAGCCATCAGGGGGGAGGCGATATCACACCCCTCCAGGATGGCCAGGAGCGCGATGATCAATCCGAAGCCGCCGGCCGCTGCAGCGCGCATCCACCAACGAGGGTGGGATTCGAACGCCTCAACCAGTTTGGAGATGAGCCAATTCATGTGAGTGGCTCTGCTCACAGTGTAGTACCACGGAGTTCTGCGAACCAGGCACCGGGAGGCCTCGTAGGCTGGAGGGACCGCGGGATGTAGAATGGATTGAAAGAGGAGCGGCCCTGGCCGGCTCCCGTCCGGCGGTAGAGTTTGCGGTCTGAGTGCTGGCCCTGCTAGACCGGCTGTCCCCTTTCCCTCGACACGAGAACCCCCGCTTTGGAGGAGTCTGATGGCGCGTTTTACTCGGTTTGGGCTGGTCTGTGTGCTGATCGGTGGATACCTCGTGGTCTCGGGTTGCGGCGAGGCCGATCCACTCGCTCCCGCCGATCCGGAGACGCCGCCGGCTCAGGTTCACGACCACGACCATGATCACCATCACGACCACGCCCACGACCACGACCACCATCACGACCATGCGCACGCGGCACATGCCGATTCGTTAGCCGAGGCCGTCAGCAGGCTGGATGAGCTCTACGTCACCATCAGGGACGCCATGGCGGTCGGCGACATCCAGACGGCCCACGGTCCGCTCCACCGAGTGGGCCACGTGCTCGAGGACGTGGAGGGGCTGGCCGCCGCGGCGCCGCTCTCCCCGGACGATCGGGAGGCAGTCGAGGAGGCCATCGAGGAGCTCTTCGCCGGCTACGGCGCCGTGGACGCCCAATTGCACGGCCGGCCGGGGAAAGATTATGCGGAGGTGGCCGACGAGATCGACGCGGCCATGGAGACGCTCCGCACCGTGGCCGCCCGAGCTGAGGAGGACTAACGGATGGCTGCCCCGTTTCGATGTACGATCGTGCTGATCCTCCTGGCTGCGGCCGCCGGCTTGGCTGGCTGCGGACTCTTCGGCGACGGTGAGCTTGCCGCACAGCGGGCGCGGCTGCTGCTTGCCGAAGAGCCCGCCGGAGCGGTTTCCATCGAGGAAGCCCGGGAGCAGCTTGCCGAAAACGACCGGGTCGTGCTCGTGGGACGCATCGGCGCGGGGGCGGACAACCCCTTCGTCAACGGCAGTGCCGAATTTCTCTTGTCCGAGATCGTCGCCGGCGGGCACGATCACGCTCCGGGGCACGACGCCGACGACTGCCCCTTCTGCCGGCGCGCGGCGGCCGAAGCGCCGACGGCCCTCGTCCAGTTCCTCGACGAGCAGGGGGAGGTCCTCCCCATCGACGCCCCGAAGCTCTTCGGAGTCGAACGCGGAGGCATCGTCGTCGTTCGCGGCCGAGGCGAGATCGCCGAGCACCTCGACCTCTTCCGCATCACGGCCGACGGCATCTACCTGCGCGACTGACGCGCGACGCTGAAACGTCGTCCCATCGGGCTCGCACGGCGAAGGGCACTGCCCGGCCGGGGCGCGATTGTGCCGCGTCGTGCAGGCAGCGATTTGCCCGATGTGCCCGCCGATCGTACCGCAGAAATGGGCGGGGGACGGCCTGCTACCCGGAGCCGACGATCAGCAGAGCCACGTAGGGTACGACGTTGAACACGATCCAGGCGAGCTTGAACGCCCCCAGGAACACGTACATGACCACGCTGAACGTTTCCCGCGACATGGGGAACCACCTGCTGTGCGTACGGTAGGCGAATTCGCCGACCGCCGGGACCGCGATGAATAGCGCCGTCCAGAAGACGAGTAGACCGCCATTGATGATGACGCACCACATGAAAAACCGCGTCAACGTCGGCATGTCCATGGCGTGTCTCTCCGATTGCGTGTTCTCGTAACCCGCGGGAGGCCGCGGGTAACCGTTCACAGGCCGGCCGGGGACCGGTCCATTTTTCGGCCCACAGACCCAATCTTTGGCGACCGACGATGCCCGAACAATGGACCTGTCCCCTTACCCTAGCCTGCCACCGCGCCGGCCGAAGGGGACAGTCCCATTTTCGCGGCCGAACAGCGTTAGCCACGAGGAATACCTTCTCCGGCCGCGAAAATTGGGACAGTCCCCCGGGAACGGTTACGGCCGCGGCACTCTCACGCACGTCCCCGGCCGTTGCCGCGAGAGGGGCCGTTGCGCTGAGAGCGCCCGTTGCCGCCTTTGCGGCCGTTGGCGGCGGATGCGGCGGCGGTGTTGGCGATGAGGCGGAAGTTCTCCGCTCCCAGGAGCTCCTCGACGCGGCGGCGCATCTCCTCGGAGAGGGCCACGCGGCTGCGGCAGCCGCAGCGGACGCGGCGGCCGTCGGCCAGGTCGACGACGAGCTGCAGCTCGCACTCGCCGGGGTAGCCGCGGAGGATTTCGTGGAGGGCTTTCATCCCCTGCTCGCCGTGGTCCAGCTCGCTGAGCCGCACGACCATGGCCCGCGTGAACCGGCGGGGGAGCTCCTCCAGGGGGATCAGCTCGTTGACGATGAAGTTCGCCTCCTCGCTCCCCTCGCGCTTGTCGACGGCCCCGCGGACGGCGAGCACCGCCTCGGGCTGGACGAGCTCGCCGAACTGGGCGAACTGCTCGGGCCAGACGATGCACCGCATGATGCCCGCGGTGTCCTCCAGGTCGAACATGGCGTACCGCGAGGGCTTGCCGGGCTGGGGGTTCTTCGTGTGCGCGTGCTTGATCGAGGCGAGCATCCCGCCGAGAAAAGCCTCGCTGCGATGCGCCAGCGCGGCGGCCTCGACGGTGGTGTGCGTGCAGTAGGTGGTGAGGGTCTCCTCGTGCTCGGCCAGGGGGTGGCTGCTCATGTAGAAACCGAGGGCCTCTTTTTCCTTGAGCAGGAGCTCGCGCTCCTCCCACTCCTCGACGTCGGGCAACTCGGCTCCGGAGGCAGCATCGTCCTCCTCCTCGGCGTCGTCGAAGAGCCCCCTCTGGCCGGAGCGGCGGTCCGAGGCGGCGGCGGCGCCCGCCTGCACCGCCCGCTCCACGGCGGCGAAGAGCTGGGCCCGCCGGGCCCCGAGCGAGTCGAAGGCGCCGGCCTTGATGAGCGTCTCGATGGCGGCGCGGTTCACCGTCCCCGGGTCGACGCGGCAGCAGAAGTCGAAGAGGCTGCGGTAGGCGCCGCCCTCCTTCCGCTCGGCGGCGATGGCCGCCGCGGCCGCGAGGCCGCATCCCTTGACGGCCGCCAGCGGGAAGAGGATCTTCCCCTCGCGGACCGTGTATTCGGCCGCCGAGTGGTTCACGTCCGGGGGGACGACCTCGATCCCCATCCGCTGGCAGTCTTCGATGTGCTCGACCGTGGAGTCCTTCTTCTTGAAGTTCCGCGCCGGGATGTCGCTGGAGAGGAGCGCCGCCATGAACTCCAACGGGTAATGGGCCTTCAGGTAGGCCGTCATGTAGGCGATCAGGGCGTAGGCCGTGGAGTGGCTCTTATTGAAGCCGTAGCCGGCGAACTTCTCGATGAGCCCGAAGAGGTCTTCCGCCTCCCGCTTGGTGAGTCCCTTCTCCTGGGCTCCGGCCAGGAACTCCTCGCGGAACTTGGCGATCAGGGGGAGCCGTTTCTTGCTGATCGCCTTGATGCAGGCGTAGGCGTCGGCCAGGCGGATCCCCCCCAGCTTATTGAGGATCCGCATCACCTGCTCCTGGTAGACCATCACCCCGTGGGTCTCCGCGAGCACCTCCTCCATCACGGGGTGCTTGTACTCGGGTTTTTTGCGGCCGTGCTTGATGTCGATGTAGTCGTCGACCATGCCCCCTTCCAGGGGACCGGGGCGGTAGAGGGCGTTCGTGGCGATGATGTCGCGGAAGCTGTCGGGCTTCATCCGCTGCAAGAGGTCGCGGATGCCGCCGCTCTCGAGCTGGAAGACCCCCTTCGTCTCGCCGCGGCAGAGGAGGGCGAAGGTCTCCGCATCGTCGAGAGGGAACTTGTAGGGGTCGACGCGGACGCCGTGGACCTCCTCGATGAGCTGCACCGCCTTGGCGAGGATCGTCAGGTTCCTCAGGCCTAGAAAGTCCATCTTCAAGAGGCCGGCCGCCTCGACGTCGGCCATCGCCCACTGGGTGATGACCTCCTCCTTCCCCTGCACGTGCTGCAAGGGGACGTATTCGCTGAGGGGGCGGTCGGCGATGACCACGGCGGCCGCGTGGGTGCCCACGTTGCGGGCCAGCCCTTCGATACGCATCGCCAGGTCGATCAGCTCGCGGACGTCGGCGTCGGCGTCGTACTCCCGCTTCAGTTCTTCGCTGCTCTCGATGGCCCGCGCGAGCGTAATCCCCAACTGCTCGGGGACCTTGGCGATCACGGCGTCGACCCGCGGGATGGGCAGCCCCAAAGCGCGGCCCACGTCGCGAATGGCGGCCCGCGCCGCCAGCGTGCCGAAGGTGCCGATCTGGGCCACGTTGGCGTGCCCGTACTTCTCCTTGACGTACTGGATCACCTCGGCGCGGCGGGCCTGCTCGAAGTCGATGTCGATGTCCGGCGCCTCCAGACGGCTCTCGTCGAGGAACCGCTCGAAGAGCAGGTCGTAGTCCAGCGGGCAGACGTGGCTCAAGTAGAGGGCGTAGCAGACCAGCGAGCCCACGCCGGAGCCGCGCGCCGTGGCCTCGATCCCCCGGCTGCGGGCAAAGCGGACGAAGTCCCAGACGATGAGGAAGTAGTTCGGGAAGCCCAGCTTGTCGATCACCGCCAGTTCGCGGTCCAGCCGCTCGAGGACCTCCGCCGACAGCTCCCCGCCGACCATCCGCTGCGGGTTGTCGGCGTAGCGCTCCCGGAGCCCGGCCAGGCATCGCTCCCGGAGGTAGTCGAGCGACCCCTTCTGTTCGGGGGGGTGAAAGACGGGAAAGTGCCGTTTGCCCAGCTCGAGCTCGATGTCCACCGAATCGGCGATCTCTTGGCTGCGGGCCACGGCCTCATCGAGATGTGGGAAGACCTGGTACATCTCCTCGGGCGCCCGCAGGTAGAACTCGTCCCCCTCCATCTTCATCCGCTTCGTGTCGGTGCGGAACTTGCCGGTGTTGATGCAGAGGAGGACGTCCTGGGCCTCGGCGTCCTCGCGGCGGACGTAGTGGGTGTCGCTGGTGGCCACCAGGGGGAGGCCCATCCGCCGCGCGACCTCCACGGCCCCCTCCATGGCGAGCCGCTGGATCTCCAGGCCGTTGTTCTGGATTTCGACGAAGTAGCGGTCGCCGAAGAGCTGGTGGAACCATGCGGCCACCTCCATCGCCTGGCGGAGGTGCCGCTCGTCGGCGCTCCCCTGGAGCAGGGCGCGGTTGAACTCGCTGGAGGCGCAGCCGCTCAAGCAGATGAGCCCCTCGTGATGGGCGGCGAGTAGCTCCTTGTCGATGCGAGGCTTGAAGTAGAAGCCCTCGAGGAAGGCGGCGGAGGCGAGCTTGAGGAGATTCTGAAAACCTGTCCGGTTGCGAGCCAGCAGGGTGAGGTGGAAGCTGGCCTCCTTCATGCCGCTGGCTTCCTTATGGTCGCGGCGGCCAGGGGCGATGTAGGCCTCGTAGCCGATGATGGGGTTGATGCCCGCGGCCTTCGCCTTGCGGTAAAACTCCAACGCCCCGTAGAGGTTGCCGTGGTCCGTCAGGGCCAGGGCGTTCATGTCCAGTTCGCGGGCGCGGTCGATGAGGCGTTCGATCTTGCCCGCCCCGTCGAGGAGGCTGAAATGGCTGTGGCAGTGGAGGTGAACGAAGGGGCGGGTCGTCATGCGGTCCCTCGCGGAAGGTTCCCGGATCGTGCCGCGGCCGGCTCCACGGGACGGCGGCAGGAGTTGCCTTCTTTCCCGAACGGGTACCGCCCGTGGTGCGCGTTCGTCGGAGACGTAGAGAGCGCGGCCGCGGTGAGTGGAGCGGTATTCTACCGCGCGACGCCGCGAGACGTTAGCCGCCCGCGACGGTCTATGGCAGGCAGGCCGCGCGGGGGGTACACGGTCTCGCTCGCCAAGGGGGACAGAAGCCGCCCCTCGGCGCAGCTGGCGGCGGCGGGCCCCAGGATGGTCCGAGACCCGAAGAGGTTTTGCGGGCAATGCCCCGAACAATCTCTTTCGCCGAGGCGACCGCCGCATCCCGCACAACCGGCCGTGCCCCTACGGAGCCACCACGCCGTAGGCCGCCACCTCGGCGTCGGCGCCCTCCAGGTCCGTAGTGAAGCGGAGCGTCTGCGCGACGCGGCCCTCGTCCTCTTCGCGGGCAACGAAGGTTACCGGCACGAGATGGAGCGGCCGCGCCTCGTCTTCCGCCGCGCCCACGCGGAAGGCATCGCTCTCCCCCTCGACTCCCGTGATGCGGAAGGGGCGCCGGGCCCGCAGCACCACCTGCCGGGTCACCTCCGCCCCCGGTTTGAGCACGCCGAGGAAAAGCGACGAGGGGCTGGCCGATACGGCGGAGAGCACCTGCCCCTCGACCAGCAGGGGAATCTCCCGGTTGCGGGGCTCGTTGGTCACGAGGATGATCTGGTCGGCCAGGTAGCCCGGCGGGGCACCCTCCTCGAGCCGGACCAAGAGTTCGTAGACGGTTCGCCCCCCACCCCGCGTTCGCTCCACGGCTTCCGCGGAGAGATACTCGTTGGCGGAGCGGATCTCGACGATCTCGCGGTCGGCGCCGCGGGTGAACTCGACCGCGACCCGCTCTTCGCGCGCCTCCCCCTGGTCGACCTGCCCGAAGGCCACGCTCTCGGGCTCGAAGACGACGTCGCCACGGACGTAGACGGTGATGTAGAGCTGCACCTCGGCCCGGTAGGGCTGGTCGAAGGTCACGGTGATCGTGGCGCTGTGATGGCCGGTGAAGGCGGTGGTGTTGGCCTCCACGATAACCGCGCCGGACTCGTAGGTCGCAAGCTCGTCCTTCTCCACACGCGGCACGCCGCAGCCGCAGGTGGTCCGCACGCGAGCGATCCGCACGGTCTCCAGGTAGGGATTCGTGAGCCGGAAGGCGTATTCCGCCTTGGAGCCACGAGCCAGGGTGCCGAAGTGGTGCTCGTGGGTCTCGAACATCTCCCGCGCCCACTCTTGCCCCGCGGCAGGGATCGCCCAAGCTGCCATCGAGACAACGGCGAGAATGACGACGATGCTTCGCATCACAAAACCCCTCCCGCCGATCGGTCGGCTGGCGGCACTTGGTCGAACTGGGTGGCGCGACGACCTCCTCCTTGGGCTCGAATCCCTTCCATCGACCTGCCCCACCCGCGGGAGCGCGGGGCAGCAAGTCCTCGCTATTATAGCACCGCGACCGCCGAGATGGGCGAAGTCCGGGGGAGGACCGCCCCACCACGACGGCCGCTGCCGCGGCTCACCATGCCTTGTCCCCCTTGCGTGTCCCGCAGAGGGCCACGTCCATGCCCATGGCCCGGGCCATCGCGGCCTTGGAGAGGAGGGCGCGATCGGCCTCGCGGGGGCCGGTGGCGTAGGCCACCTGGATGTGGTTCGCCTTGTGGCGGGCCATCATGGCATCGCGGGAGACGCCGTAGAGCACCGCGTGCATGATCGGCCACTGGGGGGTGGTCAGCCGCCAGCGACGCTCGGTCTCCTCCGGGGGCAGTTCGGCCACGCGGCCCCGTCCCAGGTCCATTTTCAATCGCCCGCGGTCCACGAAGACCCGCGACCAGACGATCTCGCCGGTCTTCGAGATTCCCTTGAGCGTGCCCCCACCCAGACGGAAGTACATCGCCGGCTGCCGCTCGCTGCACGCCCCCGACCAACCGCCGATGAAGTGCGCCGGCGGGGCGCCGCCACTGATGAGGAAGACCCACACGTACTCGGACTCGGTTCCCGAGGCGTCCCAGTCCCCCCAGCGGATATCGTGCAGGGTGTTCTCCACCGGCTGCCCCATCGCCTTGTGGACGCGGTAGGTCATCAGCCCGTCGAGCCCCGCGCACTCGTCGACCTCGTTGAAGTGGACCAGCGGCTCTCCCTCGTAGAGGATGCGGCGGCCGTCGCGGCCCGTGACGGGAGGACGGTCGGCGTTGTTGAGCGTCCCCTCGGCCAGGTCGCTGGCTGGCAGCAGATCCTTGAGCCCCTGCTGATACTGGATGCCGATCGCCGCGCAGCCGAAATCGTCGGCGATCCGCAGAGCGGCCACGTACATCTTGCACTGGGTGAGAATCTGCTCGTCGGTCAGGTCGCGCTCCGCGTCCGGCCCGGTGGCGAAACGCATCCCCCGCGCCTCCATCCAGCGGCGGACGGCCGCGGCTTCCCCGTCGCTCACCTGCGTGGTCTCGTAGTAGAGAGCCGACTGGCTGAGCCGCTCCTTGAAGACGCCGGTCGGGTGCATCAGCTCGTCGGGGATGATGGCGTTGTACATCCCCATGCAGCCCTCGTCGAAGACGCCCAGGATGGCCTTCTTCGTGCGGAGTTCCTCGGCAAGCGCCTCGCCCAGGCGACGCTCGGCCGAGGGGACCTTGACCGAATCCAGCGAGGCGACGTGGTCCGCGCGGTGCATCACCCGGCCCTTGTCCAGCCAGCGGGCCAGTTTCCGGCGGAAGGCATCGTCGGCGAAGTCCTCGCTCCAGAGCGTGGAGTACTTGCGGCCCGCCTTGGTCAGGCAGCCGTTGAGGTTGAGCATCCCCACCAACCCCGGCCAGGTGCCCGACCAGTTGGCCACCGTGAGCACCGGCCCGCGGTGGCTGAGCAGCCCCGCGAGCACGTGGTGCGAATACTGCCAAACCGCCTCGGCGACGATCAGCCTCGCCTCCGGGTCGATGCCGGCGAAGACCTCCATGCCCTCCCTCTGCGAGGCGATGAACCCGTGACCCACCTCGGGGCGGAAGGGATGGGCCCGCACCACCGCGCAGCCGGCCTCGGCCACGGCGCATCCCAGCGCCGCCTCCATCGCCTCCTGCGCCGGCCAGCAGTTCTGGTTGGCTGCCGGCCGCAGGTCGCCGCTGGCGACGAGGAGGACCTGGTCTTTTTTTGCCTTCGGCGGCTTGACCCGCTCGGGCAGTCGGTAACTGGGCATGGTCTCTCCCTGGCGAAACGCTTGGTAATCGGGCGGGCGGCCCCTGCCGGCATCCGCCGCGTATCATAGCCGCGCCGCAAAGGCCGTCAAAGCCCCCGGCCGCTCCGGCTGCGGCGTCGTTGAACGACTCGCTCGGGTGACCTATTCTGTTGCGGGAGGAAGGTGGGTGCCGCGGCCCGGCGTCGCGCCACGCGCTCCCCCCGGAGACGAACTCCCTCGGGCTCGCCGCAGGTGACCGCATGCGCCAACACGTCTGCCCCTGGTGGGGCGGCTACTTTATCGACAACCGGCTCCGCCGCTGGCTCCACCCCCCGGAACGCATCCTCGGCCCCTACGTCCGGCCTGGAATGGCCGCCATGGACTTCGGCTGCGGGATGGGGTTCTTCGCCATCGCCATGGCGCACCTCGTCGGTGCGGAGGGGCGCGTAACCGCCGTCGACCTCCAGCAGGAGATGCTCGACGTGCTCGAGCGGAGGGCGGCCAAGGCGAAGGTGGACGACCGAATCCGCACCCACCGGTCCGTTGCAGACGCCATCGGCCTCGCCGAGCCGCACGACTTCGTCCTGGCGTTCTATTCCGCGCACGAGGTCCCCGGCGCTGCCCGCTGGTTCGCCGAGGTCCGTGGCCTGCTCCGGCCGCAGGGTACGCTCCTGCTCGTCGAGCCGGTCGGGCACGTCACCGCGGCCCATTTCCAGCGGATGCTCGATGTCGCCGACCATGCCGGGTTTCGTCCCGAGGAGCGGCCCCGCATCCTCCTGAGCCACGCAGCCCTTCTCGTCGCTTCCCCGGGGCCGAACGCATAGTGCGCCCCCGGGACGCTGCGGGGCCGAGCCCCGGGGACGTGCGCGTTGAGCCGCTTGGAGCCTGGCAATGAGAGAACCGCCCTGCCCCCCCACGGAGAGTAAGTGCGGCGCGTCGGGCCCGTGCTGCCGGCCACCGCGCCTACCGACCGACCCCGCCGTGCCGCCGCGCCGGCCGAAAGGGACAGTCCCATTTTCGCGGCCGGATAGCGTTATCCACATCCACGAGGAATACCTTCTACGGCCGCGATAATTGGGACAGTCCCCGGTGAACGGTTACCGAGCCGCCGGCCGCCGGCCATTACAAGTCCTCTTCCGCGCAGGCCTCGGCAAGCTCGATGGCCCTGAGGAGGCCGCGGGCCTTGTTGAGGGTTTCCTGCCACTCGTGCGTGGGGACGCTGTCGGCAACGATGCCCGCCCCGGCCTGCACGTAGGCCGTTTCGTCGTGGATCACGATGGTCCGCAGGGCGATGCAGGTATCCATGTTGCCGTTGAAGTCGACGTAGCCTACGGCCCCGGCATAGGGGCCGCGGCGGTGCGGCTCGAGCTCGTCGATGATCTCCATGGCCCGCACCTTGGGCGCCCCCGAGACCGTTCCCGCCGGCAGGCAGGCTTTTAGGGCGTCGAAGGCGCTCCGCCCGGGCGCCAGCCGCCCGGTAACGTTCGAGGTGATATGCATCACGTGGCTGTAGCGCTCGATGGTCATGACGTCGCTGAGCGCTACGCTGCGGAACTGGGCGACCCGCCCCACGTCGTTGCGTCCCAGATCGACGAGCATGACGTGCTCGGCGCACTCTTTGGGATCGGCGAGGAGCTCTTCGGCCAGACGGCGGTCTTCCTCCTCGGTGGCGCCGCGGCGGCGGGTGCCCGCCAGGGGGCGGACGGTCACCTGCCCGCCGACCACCCGCACCATCACCTCGGGCGAGCTTCCCACGAGCGTCACGCTCGGCGTGCGGACGTAGAACATGAAGGGGCTGGGGTTCACCACCCGCAGCGTGCGGTAGATCGTGAAGGGGTGGGCCTGCAGCGGCACTGCCAGACGCTGGCTGATCACCACCTGAAAGATATCCCCGGCGCGGATGTACTCCACGCACTTCTCCACCGCCGCTTCGAATTCGCTCTGCGTGAAGTTCGACTCGCAGGCGAGGCCTGCCTCACCTGCGGGGGCGAGATCCACGGGCTTGAGGTCGTCGCTCCGGGTGGAGAGCTGCTCGACGTGGGCATCGACGCGGCGGCAGGCATCGTCGTAGGCCCGCCGCGGGTCGTCCTTGAAGCGGTCCAGCCGCGCCATGGCCACGACGACGATCGACTTGTCGACGTTGTCGAAGACCACCATCTGGTCGTAGAAGGCAAAGGCGAGGTCGGGCACGCAGCGGTCGTCCGGGGGGGCGTTGGGGAGGTGCTCGACATAGCGGACCACGTCGTAACCCGCGTATCCCACGGCACCGCTACAGAAGGGGGGGAGTCCCGGGAGCCGTACCGCCCGGAACGACTCCACGCGGCGCTGCAACTCCTCGAGGGGGTTTTCGCACTCGATCTGGCGGGTCACCAGGATCGGCGCCCCCGACGCCGAGACGCCCGTATGGGAGTTGACCGTCACTCTTCGCCCGTAGGCCTCGATCTCCAGGAACGGTTCCGTAGCCAGAAAGCTGTACCGCCCCACCTTCTCCCCGCCGATGACGCTTTCGAAAAGGCACGCGCACCGGCCGGCATCGAGGCGGTGAAACGCCGAAACGGGGGTCAACGAGTCGCTCAGCAGCCGCCGATACACCGGCACCAGGTCGGCCTCGCCGGCCAGGGCGCGGAAGGTATCGAAATCGGGGAGATGGCGTTGGTGACTCTTGGCGCTCATGGTGAGACTCGCTGCGACAACCCATGTGCAGCGGCCAGTCGGCCGCCGCTCAGGTAGAATAGCAGGGCCGCTGGACAAGGACAACCGCGTCGCCTTGACACGTAGGGGGGGCCTGATAGAATCCTCAAGAGCGTGGGAGTGAGGCGTTCTGTGCCCCAAGTTACTCAGGATGTGCGGTTTACGTCGGATCTCCCGGGGGTCCGAAAGAGGACGTGCCAAACCCAGCGATCGCTGTCGGGCCGGTTCGTACGCGGCGGGGCAGCGAGTCCTTTCTCCGCCCTCCGCTCCTGCGGCAGTAGAGGGGGTTGTCGTCGCTCTCCCCTCGCCGCCCGCGCGGGATGAATCGCCGAGATTTCCGATGAAATGCCAGAAGTGCGACAAGCCAGCCACCTACCATATTACCGAGCTGGCCGCCGGTAAACCGATGGAGTTGCACCTCTGCGAGGAGCACGCCCGCGAGTACCTGACCCAGTCCACCCCCGGCGAGAGCAGCGCCGTGGGCGGGATGGCCGAGGCTCTGGCCCACCAGTTGGCCGTGGGACAGGCGGCGGAAGAGCTGGCCGAGTTGGACCAGCAATCCTGTCCCGTCTGCGGAATCACGTTCTACGAATTCCGGAACCAGGGCCGCCTGGGTTGCCCGTTCGACTACGAGTGTTTCGCGAAGCAGCTCGAACCCCTGATCCTGAACATCCACGGCGAAACGGAGCACGTCGGCAAGGTTCCCCGCCGCGGTCCCGCGGAGAGTGAGCGGCGGACGCAGTTGATCCGCATGCGGCGCGAAATGAAGGAAGCCGTGGCCGAAGAGCGCTACGAACGGGCTTCGCAGCTCCGCGACGAGATCCGCCGCATCGAGGGGCAGGAGTAGAGGAACGGCCCGCCACACCGTACCCCATAAGGGAGGGGTGCCGACCGGCCTCTGCCCCGGGTATGCCGGGCGGGCGGCCCATAGCAGGGGCGGCTCCGGCGATCTGTCCCCTTGCCGCCCGCGGCAATCGCTCAGGGGGGCCGGGACGCTCGTCCGGACCCGCTCCGCGCCGCGGCGAGACTATCTTACAATGGGGTGGGGCTCAACCATAGACGGGTAGGTGACGTGGACCTGAACGAACTAGCGAAGCACCGGGGCGAATGGCTCCAGGGCTCCGGCCCCGAAGCGGATATCGTCATCAGCAGCCGCATTCGCCTGGCGCGGAACACGGCCGACTTCCCGTTCATCAACCGCACCACCGAGGCGGACCGGCTCCAGATCGAGAAGACGCTGCGCGAGTGCGTCATGGGTCTGGAGGACGGCCACAAGCTCTTGTACGTGGATCTGGCCGACCTCACCAGCGTCGACCGGCAGTTCCTCGTGGAGCGGCATCTCATCAGCCGCGAGCACGCGGAGAGCCAAGGGGCCCGGTCCGTCGCCATCGACAGCGGCGAGCAGTTCAGCCTCATGATCAACGAGGAGGACCACCTCCGCATCCAGGTGATGCACAGCGGGCTCGACCTGGAGAAGACCTGGGCCGAAGTGAGCCGCATCGACGACTTCGTCGAGGAGCACGTCACCTACTCCTTCCACTCGAAGCTCGGCTACCTCACCGCCTGCCCGACCAACGTGGGCACCGGGATGCGCGTGAGCGTCATGCTCCACCTCCCCGCCCTCGTCCTCACGCGGCAGATCGACAAGGTCTTCCGCAGCCTGCAGAAGATCAGCCTCGCCGTCCGCGGCCTCTACGGGGAAGGCTCCCAGGCGATGGGCGACTTCTACCAGATCAGCAACCAGGTCACCCTGGGCCGCAGCGAGCTGGACCTCATCAAGCAGGTGGGCGACATCGTCCCCGTAATCGTGGACTACGAGCGCCAGGCCCGCCAGTACCTCATCCGCGAGAGCCACGAGAGCCTCCACGACCGCGTCAGCCGCGCCTACGGCATCCTCCGCACCGCGCAGACGATCAGCTCCGAAGAGACCATGCACCTGCTCTCCAGCGTCCGCATGGGCGTGAACCTCGGCCTGATCGACGACCTCGAGATCCCCACGGTCAACGACCTCTTCATCCACACCCAGCCGGCCCACCTGCAGAAGCTCAGCGGCGTCGAGCTCACCACCGCCGACCGCAACATCGAGCGGGCCCGCTACCTGCGGCGGCACCTGGACCGGGCCAGCCACGCGGACGATGCCGACAAGAATTAGCGGGCCCGCTCCCGCCAGCGGCTCCAACTGTCCCGCATGGTTTCAAGGAGCGCCTCGTGCGCCGGCTGCCCCGCGAGGTTGTTCGCCTCGTGGGGATCCTTCTCCAGGTCGTAGAGCTCCTCGTAGAGGGGATCGCTGTCCAGATAGCGCAGGTACTTGTGGCGCTGCGTGCGCACGCCCTCGCTACGGGGAATCGCGGGATGCTCGAAGAGGTGCTCGTAGAAGAACTCCTCCCGCCAGGAATGCGACGACTCGGCCAGCACGGGTACGAGGCTCCGCCCCTGCACTCCCTCGGGAATAACAGCCCCGGCCATCTCCAGGATCGTGGGCGCAATGTCGATGCTCAGGGCGAACTGCTGCCGCCGCGTCCCCCGCTGCCGTTCCGGTAAGGAGGGATCGAAGACGACGAGGGGGACGCGGATCGATTCCTCGTGGCCGAACCACTTGCCGGCAAAGCCCCGCTCGCCGAGGTAGAAGCCGTTGTCGCTGTGGAAGAGGATCACCGTGTCTTCCAGCAACTCCTGCTCGCGGAGCGCCTCGACGATGCGCCCCACCACGAGGTCCACTCCCGTGATCAGGCGGTAGTAGGCCTTGACCGACCTCTGGTACATCTCCGGCGTGGCGAAGCGCCACTTCCAGCGGCGGCGGTTCTCCGTCGCCTGCAGGAAGTCGGGGAGGGCTGCGAAGTGCTCGGGCTCCATCAGCGGCACGGGCGGGATTACCACGTCGCGGTACAGCGGTTCCAGCGCCGGATCGTAGAGGAAGCCGCCGGGGAACTCTTCGTAGAGGTCCTGGATCCACTGGGGGAAGTTGGCCGGGTCGCCGTCCTGCACGTGGGGGGCCTTGAAGCTGATCGAAAGGCAGAAGGGGCGGTCGTCAGGTGCGCCCTCGAGGAACTCGATCGCCTCTTCGCCCATGATCGCCGTCAGGTGGCGGGTGGGGTCGTTGCGTTCGGGGAAGAAGTGGTGCTGCCCGGGCCAGCCGGTGTCGAAGTCGAAGAGACCCTCGGGCGGATTCCCCACGCCCCACTTGCCGATGAAGCCCACGTAGTAGCCCGCGTCCTTCAGCCGCGCCGGATAGGTCTCGGCGAGCTGCGCGGGCGTGAATTCCGTACGGAAGTCGATGATTCCGT
>SLBP01000046.1:0-9929 GCA_007126245.1 Planctomycetales bacterium | reverse complement strand
TGGATTGACTCGAGTTCGTTCGGTTTCGATACGGGTCGTCGGTCCCATTTTTTTAATGCAGAACGGAATCCAGACCATCATCGTTTTCACCCGGCCGGCCATCGGCACAAGATGGGGGTCTAATCTTCTGCATCTTCTGCACCCACAGAAACGACCTCGATGTCGAACACCAGCTTCTGGCCGGCCAGGGGGTGATTCGCGTCGACCAGGGCCGACTGATCGTCGAGTTTGCGAACGAAAACGGGGAACTCCTGGTCGCCCTGAACGGCGCGGAGTTGATCACCCTCCTGAATCCCGTCGGGAAGCTGCTCGCGCGGGATCGTCTTCTCCATGCCCGGGTTCCTCTGGCCGAAAGCATCCTCGGGCGAGAGCGTCACCGACTTGGTCTGACCTTCCTCCATACCCACCACCGCCTGGCTGATTCCGGGAATCACCTGGGACCCACCGGCGACGAATTCCAGCGGCTCGCGGTCGTACGACTTGTCGAACGTCGTACCGTCCTCGAGTTTGCCGACATAGTGGATACGGACCGTGTCGCCTTGAGACACGCGAGTCATGGTCTTCACCTCTTCATAACGTTGTGCAGCCGGGATCGGCTCCTGCCCCACGGGCGCACAGTCGACCTCGCGGCGCAGGATACCACCATTGGGGAACCTTACGCGGTCCAGAACGTAGAGTCAACCGCAAATGCCCTTGAGAACGTCGGAGTTTAGTTCTTCCTGAACAGCGCGACCCGGCCTGATTGAGTGGGAATTGGCCCGTGCGGGTGAAGGCGGGCGGCCATTTGTGACCATGCGGGTACAGCCCGCAATACAAGCTCTGCTATCGTCCGCCGGCAAGATGCAGCAGGTCGCCGCCCTCGAACACGCTGAACTCTGCCCAGGCAGGAAGATGGGCGGCGATGCGCTCGGCGTCGGCCACGGAAAGATCGAACTGCCGCACAAGGTCCACAACGCCCGAGCGGCCGGTGAACTCCACGGTGGCTCGGCGGTTGAAGAGAATGTTGTCCAGGCTCCGCGGGCTGCGCGTCGTGGTGGGGATCCCGGAGATGGCCCAGGTGATGTCGGGGATGCGGCCCAGGGCGCCGTAGCGCCCCTCGTCGGCGGCCAACGACCCGAGGATGATGATGTCGTCCTCCTCGCGGCCGTCGTCGCGGACGGCGCGATAGACGTCGGCCAAGAGATCGAGCTCCCGCGCCGCGTTGTCGGGGTCCACGCGGACGTTGATCAGCGTGAAGGTGAAGGCGGCCTCCGGATCGGGCCCCCGGGCCCGAAAGGCAGCCACAAGGGGGCTCGATGCCAAGTGTCCCGCCGGGGCGGTCACCGAATAGACCATGCTCGGGTCGGCTTCGATGCTCGCCCGATCGAAGAGGAAGATGCCGCCCGTGCCGTGGGGAATGCGGCTCGCAGTGGGGCAGGCCGAAAGGGCGTAGTGCCGGCCGGTTGCGTTGATTGTATCGAGCAAATCGTTGAGCAGCGCAGGGGAGCCGCGGCGAACGCCTTGGACAGCCACGATGTCGAATTCGCGGACCACCGAGGCGATCACCGCGACTGCCTGCCTCCGGTTTAGCTTGTGGGCGTCGAGGGGGGCTGCATTGAAGGTGGCGATGCGGATCGTGCGACGGTTCGCCGCGGGGGGGAGGCCATCTCCCCGGCGCGCTCGTCCCCTGGTTCCCTCCACGCCGTCGTGCCGAGCGCGGATGACCCATTCGCCGTTGCGGGAGGCGATTTCGTAACGGTTGAGAAGGAACCACCCGCCGCCGAGGAGGGAGACCAAAAGGAGAATCAACAGAAATCGACCCATGGTCACGCCACTCGAAAACGGGGAACCATACGCCCCTCACGAACCGCGGCCCGACCGCGGCGGACGACGCCGATCTACCCTAGTTCTAGTTATCGTCGTCTTGCCCCACTTATCGACACGCAGCGCCCGCCCCAGTGATGGATTGCCCGGAGAGGCACCCCCCACAAGGTGTAGGTCAAGGAAGGAGGCACCACCCGTTGTGTGTGGTTGCGGACTGGCGAGACACTGGTATCCCCCTTGAACCCCCACGTCTTGCCTTGGTCCTGGACAAGCTGTACTGTGAGGGACCAAGTGGGCATCAAGCCACACCCCCCCTTGAGCTGCTCGCGAGGTCTTGCACGCCGATGAAAGCCGCATTTATCGAACGGCCCGGTCCCCCCGACGTGATCGTCTACGACAGGATCCCGAAGCCTCAGCTCGACCCCTCCCAAGTCCTCGTCAAGGTGTCCGCTGTCTCGGTCAACCCGATCGACACCTACATCCGCGCCGGCGCCGTCCCCTTCGACCTCCCCAAGCCCTACATCCTCGGCTGCGATCTGGCGGGGACGGTGGAGGAAACGGGAAGCGCCGTGGTGCGATTCAAGCGGGGCGATCGGGTATGGGGCAGCAACCAGGGCCTTTTTGGGCGGCAGGGAACTTATGCCGAGTATGCCGCGGTTGACGAGTGCTGGCTCTACCCCCTTCCGGAGCAGGTCGACGAGGTCGAGGCGGCCGCCCTGGCCCTGGTGGCCATCACCGCGCATATCGGCACCGTCTACAAGGCCCAGGTCCGCAGCGGGGATACCGTTTTCGTTCACGGCGGTTCCGGCGGTGTGGGGCTCTGCGCCATCCAGATGGCGAAGATCCTCGGAGCAACGGTGATCGCCAGCGCGGGCAGCGAGGAAAAGGCCCAGCTCTGCCGCCAATACGGTGCCGACCGCGTCATCCAGTACCGGGTCGACGACCTCGACGCCACATTGAAGCGGCAAGTCCCCGAGGGCGTCGACGTCTGGTGGGAGTTGCTCCGCGAACCCGACCTGGAGCAGATCGTCTCCCACATGGCGCTCCACGGGCGGATCCTGCTCATAGCCGGCCGGGATGCCAAACCCCTCTTTCCCGTGGGACCTTTCTATACCCGCGATCTGTCGCTCTTCGGCTATGCGATGTTCAACACGTCGGCCGAGGAGCAGCGGAAGAGCGCCGCGGAGATCAACCGCTGGCTGGCTCGCCGGCGGCTGAAGGCCCATATCGGCCGCCAGATGTCGCTTGCCGAGGCCGCAGCCGCCCATCAACTCCAAGAGGAGAACACCCTCCAGAAGGCCGGAACCCTCAGCGGGAAGATCGTGCTCGTGCCCTGAGCGCGCCGGCGGCCGGGGAGAGGCGAGAGGTTGACGCGGGCATACGGCGCCTTGTTTACCCCTCCGCGCCTGCCTCTGCCCGTTCTCCTCGTCGGCGGCCAGCGGGTGACCACGGCCTCTGAGCCCACCCGCCGGGAGCCGAAATGTTGCTCTTGCCACGGACGGCGAGTAGGGACAGAATGGGGCCCTGGTCGGAGGCGCTCGAAGCCGGATCTTTGGGCGCCTCGCAGCTCGTTCCCCTGGTTCCCGCTCGGGGACGGGAAAACAGCACGAAAAGGAGTTCGTACCGGATCGCCGTCCCGCACGCTTTCCGCCCCGCGCCGCCCGCGCCGGCTTCGGTGGACGAGAACCGCTTCTTCGCGCAGGACGCGGGGAGAAGCGGTCCGCACGGGACGATTCCCTTGAGGCAGACAGGGAGGTCTCCCGCCTTGGGCGCCGGGTGCGTGCCGCGCACCGGGCGTCTCGCCCTCTCTGCCCGATGTGGTGCGCCGTGTGGACCTTGCACGGCGAGGCGCCGATCCGGCCAGAGGAGGGACCCATGTTCTACGTCGCGGCAGCCGCGGTGGTGTTGGCGGTTGCAGGCTCGGGCGAAACGGTGCTTCTGAGTTTCCACGCCGAGGGTTGCGTGCCCTGCCGGCAGATGCAGCCGACGATTGCCCAGTTGGCTCAGGAAGGTCACCCCGTCCGCCGAATCGACGTGACTCGCGAGTCGGCGACGGCGCAGCGTTTCGGCATCCGCGCCGTTCCCGCGTTCGTGATGCTTGTCGGGGGCCGCGAGGTCGATCGCGTCGAAGGTCCGGCCAGCTTTCAACGGTTGCAGCGGATGCTCCGCTCCGGCCGCCCCGACGGCGGCGCGGCAGCGAACCTCGACCGAGCCGACCCGCCTGAAGGCGCCGGTTTGGGGGCCAGTGCGACATCCAGCGCGCCGCCCCCCGCCGCGGGCCACTCCCTGCCACCGATCGTCGGCGAGGAGACCCCCATGCGTTCGGCAACCGATCGAGCCGGCCCGGCTCGGCTGCCCGACGCCCCCGCGGAGGGGACGGCCCAGGGGGCTGGTCCTGCGCCCGACGGTCGTCCACCATCGCGCACGGCGGCGGTCGGCGACGGCGATCTCATCGCCGCCACGGTCCGCCTGCGGATCGAAGACCCTACGGGCCGATCGTTCGGGACGGGAACCATTATCGACACCCGCCAGGGTGAGGCCCTGATCTTGACCTGCGGCCATATCTTCCGCGACTCACGGGGCAAGGGGGACATCGAGGTCGATCTCTTCGGTCCGACACCGACGGAGCGTCTCCCCGCACGCCTGGTGGCCTTCGATATCGAGGCTGACGTAGGATTGCTCACCATCCGCGCGCCCGGCCCGCTCAGGGTCGCACGTCTGGCACCCCGCGATCGCGTGGTGCAACCGGGCGAAAGGATCATGAGCGTCGGTTGCGACAACGGGGACGACCCCACCGTCCATCATGGGCGCGTCGTTACGGTGGATCGCTACCTGGGGCCGCCGAACCTCCAGGTAACCGGATTACCGGTCGTGGGCCGCAGTGGCGGCGGACTCTTCTCGAAGCAGGGAAAGGTCATCGGGGTTTGCAACGCCGCCGACCCGAAGGACAACGAGGGACTCTATGCCGCCTTGGGAGCCATCTACGACCTCGTCGACCGCGCCCAGCTCTCGGCTCTCCTGGAGACGCCCGGCGAGGGACGGCTCGTCGGCGACCCCGAACCAGAGTCCCTGGCGACAACCGCCCCCCCCGAAATGCCCTCCGAAATGCCCGCGCCGCGGAGTCTGGGCGGCCTGGCAGCCGTTCCGATTTCCCATTCGCGGGGAAGCCACGGGCCGCCGACCGAACGGCACTCGGACGGGGAGGGCATCAATCCCGGGGAGCGCGCCCTCTTGGAAGACATCGGCCGACGCCGGGCCGAAGGGGCTGAGGTGATCTGCATCTTCCGCAATCCCGGGGCGAAGAGTGAGATATTCATTCTCAACGAGGCCTCGCCCGACTTCTTCGACCGGCTTGCCCGCGCCGCCCGCATCCAGCGCCCCTCCACGGAGCCGACCTCGCTCGAGGTCCCCAGTCGCAGAGGAGATCCATCAGCCCCGCGGCGGTTCACCGTCCGGTGAGGCGAAGCGGCGCGTCAGGGCAGGGAAGCGGCCACTGCCGGAGACTGCTCGTCGATCAGCCGCCTGGCATGGAGCTGCAGGCGGGCGATATCCGCAGCCATGGTGCGGTTGGCTTCGAGCAATCCCTCGATGTTCGCCCGGGCTTCCTCGAGCTGCCGTTCCAGATCGGCCAATCGTCCGGCCACCAGATCGCGCTGCCGCGACATCTCCGCCAGATCGGTCTGGGCAGCGTCGATGTCGTTCTGAATCGTCTCCACCTGGGCGTCGGCCGACTGCAACGCCTCGTCGAGGGCCTGCCGGTCGTGCTGGGCGGCGGCCAAGAGGTCGGTGAGGATGGTTCGCTGGTTGTGGAGCTCCCGGAACCAGAAACGGTAATCGCGCAAGGCGCGCCGATAGACCCCCTCCTCGATACTTCCAGGAATCCCGAAGACCACGTCCGCTACGGGAAGCTCCTCCTCCGGCGGCAGGGCTTCGCCGTCCAGGAGGTATTCCTCCACGGTCTCCTCGGGGAGTGCGGCGCGCAGCTGCTCTTCGCTGACGTCTTCGAAAACCAGGGGGTCGTCGATGGGAATCGATTCGTAGAGCGTCCAAATCGCCTGACTGTCCACCACACGCTGCACCTCTTCCGGGGCGAACCGCGTGGCCGGCTCGATGCGGACGATGTCGTCGTCCTCCACGGCGGTCACGCGAAATTCTCCCAAGTACGTCCCCCCCTCGGAGATCGGGGTCTCCTCGAAAACCGCCACGACCAAGTCAGGGGTCATCTGGTGCGGGCCGGGGAGATCGGTGAGGACCCGGGCCCCTGCCGTATCGTGATCGACCTCGAGTATCTCGCATCCCTGCCACACCCGGCCGCGGTCGACCATCAGACGGGCAACGTCCACCTGGAGATCGCGAATCCCCTCCTCGCCATCGCGCAACCGCTCGCTCTCCAGCTTCAACTGGTCGATCTCGCTCTCGGCCTCTGAAACCCGCTCCCGCCAAGAGGCGTGCGTCCTCAGCGTGCGGGTGGCCAGGTAGAAGAAGACCGAGGCCACCACGATGATCAGCCCCAGGAATACTTTGTTCCAGATGCTCATGTCGCTTTCCGGGAAGAGCGCACCAGAGGGTGGCGATGGAAGTCCTACCGTCGATCCTATTCAGACCGCAGGGGGGTGTCAAGCTTCTGTACTCGTCGCCGGGGCCCCCAGCCTCAGAGAACTCAGACGGAAGCCGAGGCCGCCGTGCGGGTGGTCCTGGAGTCGCCAGAGCCTCTGGATTGCGAGAGCCGCATCGCCGGCACATTCGCTACGATCGGCACAATCGCTGAAGTTCCCCCCTTTCGGAAACCGAAACCTATGACCGGTCGATCGGATTCGGCGCCACCCGTCCAGCGAAATGGCTCCCCATACATTGAGGGGGCGCAAGCCGTCGAGGAGTCGCGCCGGTCACCTGCCCGGGCGCTAAGCGACGACGCGGGGAAGTACCACGCCGGGACGGAAGGTGCGGGCGATCGAGCCCGCCGCCTCGCCGACACACCCTTCAGGCAGCGAAACCGATGCGGCGCGAGCGCCATGGTTCCTGGGAAACCGCGATGGATCATCTCAATTCCACACCGCAATCCTGGACCGCCTGCGAATGCACTCCAAGGCGCCGGGACGCGGACATTGCCTCGAGCGAGGGGATGCGGCGGGCGGGGATGAATCGTCCCTCGATACGGAATACCAAGACTCACACCACGGGAGGGACAACCGGGCTTCGAGACGGTCTGTGGCTGGCCGCAAACATATTGATGATTGCGGTGGGGATCTCGGTCGCCGGCGGCTGCAACCGCGCATGGTACCGCCGGCAGGCCGACCGCGAGGTCTACCATCTGGTCGGAGAAGTCTCTTCCGATCCTCGCTGGCCGCTGAACGACTTCACGATCGAACCGGACCCGCAGTCCCGCTTCTACCACCCGGACTCGGCCGACTGCCCTCCGCTGCCGCCCGACGACCCGGTCTCCCACCAGTTGATGCACTGCGTCCACGGGAAACGCGGCTACCACTGCTGGCACTGCAACGGCGACACGCCGCACGTGGAGAGTCCCGGCTGGAAGGCCTACCTGGCCCTGAACGAAGAGGGGGAGCTGATCATCGACCGCGTCGCCGCGGTCGAGCTGTCGTTGACCCACTCGCGGGAATTCCAGCGATCGCTGGAGGAGCTCTACCTGTCGGCGCTGAGCGTGACCTTCGAGCGATTCCGCTTCGATACGCAATTCTTCGGCGGCAATCGCACGAGCTTCACCGCCACCGGTCCGCTCCGCGGGGGGCAGAGCACCCTGGCGACGGATACCGACTTGCAGATGAGGCGGCTGGGAGCCACCGGCACGCAGTACCTCGTCGAGATAGCCAATTCCATGGTCTGGCAGTTCGCCGGGCCCGACCAGTTCTCGACGGTATCGGTGCTGGACTTCTCCATCTTCCAGCCGCTGTTGCGCCTTGGAGGGCGAGCCGTGGTTCTTGAAGCGCTCACGCAGAGCGAGCGCAACCTGTTGGCCAACGTCCGCCAGATGGAGCGTTTCCGCCGTGGATTCTACGCCCAGATCGTTGCCGGGCGGAGTGCCGGACCGGGGCCGGTGCGGGGAGGTGTGGGCATGCCCGCTCCCACCAGCGCCGAGGGTCCCGTAGGCGGGATCATGGCGCTCCTGGAGGAGCAAGTCCAGATTCGCAACCAGGAGTTCAACGTCGCCGGGCTCCGCGACAGTCTCGCCCAACTCGAGGCCTTCAATGCGGCAGGGCGAATCGACGTTCTCCAGGTCGACCAGGCCCGGCAGGCGCTGCTGACTGCGCAGAGTCGTCTGCTCGCCTCGCGCACCCGATACCAGTCGCGTCTCGACGCGTTCAAGATCACCCTGGGACTGCCGCCCGATCTGCCCGTACAAATCAGTGACCCCTACCTCGACCGCTTCGACCTGATCGACCCGGCCGCCACCGCACTCCAGGACCGGATGGAGCCGGTCTTGAACCGACTCCGCGACAGGACCCTGGTCGAGGACGCGGACGAGTTCCGGCGGGCCCTCGACGAATTGGAAATGCTGCTCGACGCTCCCGAAGAACGCTTCGAGGCCGTGACGGAAGACCTCCGCCGCCTCGACGAAGCCCTCCCCGAACGCCGTGCCAACCTGGAGCTGCTCGCCCGTCGCGAGCGGCGGCACGGCGACGTGGACATCGTAGCCTTCGAGCTCGCAACGCTCGACGAGCGGGTGGCAGCGCTCCACACCGACGTGGAGACGGTCCGGGCGGGCGTGGAACGCCTCGTCCAGCAGCTCGAGATCCTGCTGGCTGAAGGGCCCCCTGAGGATCTCCCTCCGGTGGAAGACGGGCCTCTCGCCGTCGCCCCCCTGATTCAATATCAGGACCGCGTTCTGGCGGCCGCGAGCGATCTGGCGAGTTGGCTCCTGGAACTCTCGCTCCTTCAGGCACTGGTGCGCCTCGAGTCCGTGACCCTCGTGCCGGTGGACATGGATGCCGCCGATGCCATCGAGGTCGCTCGCCGCGAGCGGCTCGACTGGATGAATGCCCGCGCCGCCCTGGTCGATCAGTGGCGGCAGATCGAAGTCGTTGCCAACCGGCTGAAGAGCGATCTGAACCTCACCTTCAGCGGCGACATCCAGACCGTGGGGGACAACCCCGCGGCCTTCCGCAGCAGCGCAGGACGCCTGCGGGTGGGGCTCGAGTTCGACGCCCCCTTGACCCGCCTCCAGGAACGCAACGTCTACCGGACCACTCTCATCGACTACCAGCGGACGCGCCGCGACTATTACCTCTTCGAGGACCGCGTCCAGCAGAGTCTGCGGCAGATTCTCCGCACCATCGAATTGAACCAGCTCAATTTCGAGCTCAATCGCGCCGCTGTCCGCTCGGCCATCGCCCAGGTGGACTTCACGCGGCTGAGGCTCGAGCAGCCGCCGAGGGTCGGCGCCGTGCAACAGCAGTTGGGGGCCACCACCGCCCGCGACCTCTTGGGCGCCTACTCCGGCCTGCTCAGTGCCCAGAACGACTTCCTGAGCGTGTGGGTCGACTACGAGGTGCAGCGAATGATTCTCGACTTCGAGCTGGGAACGATGCAGCTCGACAACCACGGTCTCTGGCTCGACCCCGGCCCCCTCCAAGGCGAGGAGCTCCGCACCGCACCCGCCGCGGCGGATCCCGAGTCCTCCGATCCCCGGCTCCTGCCGCCGCCGCTGCCTTTGGAGCTCCAAGGGGCCCTCGAAGAGCTGTAGCGGCGCCACGGCCGGACGACCGTTTTCGGCGTTATGGGCGGAAGACGGCCGCGGGCGCGTCGGTCGCGTAGCGGCCGCTGCGGACCTCGGCAGCCTGCGGGTCACGGATCAAGATCACGTCGTCGCCTACGCGCAGGGCCGTACCCCCTTCGGCCTCGAACAGCTCGATCCGTTCGGGAATGGTCCCCTCGTCTCCCTGGCGATAGGGAACGAGCAGCGCCACGATGCGGGCCGACGCCGCCGGCTGGGCAGTCGAGGCGGTGAAGTGGAACTGCGGCGGTGCCGCGGCCGGCCGCGCCGGCGGCGGGTCCCAGCCGCTCCGCTGCCCGAAGGCGAGCCCCCCCGGGGATACGAACCGCACGCGCAGCCGGCCCTCGCCGCGGCGGACGGTGAGCTGCTGCCCCTCCTCGTCCAGCGCCATCTC
>SLBP01000144.1:0-28304 GCA_007126245.1 Planctomycetales bacterium | reverse complement strand
GGCCTTGTGGCTGCGGCCGGACTGCTCGCCGCTGCCTTCCACGAACCGGTGGTGAAGGCCGCGGCTCCGGACGAGGTGCCTGCCTTCGACGTCTCGCACGTACCCAACGAGGCGGTCGCCGTCGTGATGGCACGGCTGCCGTTGCTCCGTGAGGTGCCGGTGCTGGAGGATATGGTGCAGATGCTCGCCGAGGCACCCGGGCCGCTGGCGGGAATCGAGCGGCCTTTGGAGCGGTTCCAGCAGGCGGCCTGGGTTCAGCTCGTCTATCCACCGGCCGACGCGCGGACGCCGCCTTTCGCCTTTGGCGTGGGCATCCTCACCTCGGATGAGGCTGCAGCACTCGCCGAGGTGGCTGAGATCGTGGCGCCGCAGGCCACCGAGCGAGAGTTCGCAGGACAGACGGTGTTCATCGGCCGCGAAGGTACGACCTATTTCCAGCCCGACGACCGCACACTGGTCTTCGGGTCCGGAGGGGCTATGCGCGACTACCTGGTGATCGGCACTCGCGGCAACAGCCGGCTCACCCGCGGGCCGGCTTGGGAGGCCGTCGAGGAGAGCGCCCTGGTCGTCAGTGCCGATCCGCGGACGCTTCGGGGTGAGCCGCTGGTAAAGCCGCTGGCTCCCTTCGCCCCCCTTTGGGAGCAGACGCGTCAAGTCACCCTGGGGCTTACCGCCGATGCCGAGAGGCTGTCGCTGCGGGCGGCTGCCGACGCGGAGGATGCGGAGGCTGTCGAGGCCACGGTCCGTGCCGCCCTGGTGCTGGGGAAAAACACGTGGCGCCAGGTCCGCGCGGAGATGATGGCTGAAGATCGGCACCATCCCGAGGACGTCTTCGCGCTCATCGGCCTGCGTCTGGCCGGCGAGCTGCTCCAGTCGGCGGCCGTGGAGCGCGAGGGGGACCTGGTGACGTTGAGCGCCCAGGCGACGATGCCGCCAGCACAGCGGTTTGCTGAGGCGTTGCGTGGGGCCCGCGCACAGGCGCAGCGTGCCCAGTCGACGAACAACCTCCGGCAAATCGCTCTGGCGATGCACATCTACCACGACGCGCACCAAACCTTTCCCGCACCGGCCATCTACGGCGAGGAGGGCGAACCGCTCTTGAGCTGGCGGGTCGCGATTCTGCCCTTCGTGGAACAGGCGCCGCTCTACGAGCAATTCCGTCTCGACGAACCCTGGGACAGCCCGCCCAACCTCGCCCTGCTCGACCGGATGCCTTCGATCTATCGCTCGCCCTTCGACGACCCCGAGTCGACGAATGCCTCGTACTTCGTCTTCACCGGAGAGGGAACCGTCTTCCCGGGTGGGAAGGGGGTCCACATGGGACAGATCACCGACGGCGTGTCGAATACGCTGCTGGCGGTCGAGGCCCGGCGGGAGATCCCTTGGACCAAGCCGGAAGACATTCCCTACGACGGCGAGGGTCCGCTGCCCGAGTTGGGAGGGTTTGTGGAAGGGAGTTTTCCAGCCGCCTTTTGCGACGGCAGCGTCCGCATCATCGAAGAGACCATCGATCGGGACGTGCTGCGGGCCATGATCGAAAGGGCCAGCGGGCGGGCGATCTCCATGGGGATGGAGCGGCGACGGCCTGGGGCAGCCGCTGCGACCAGGCCGGCGGCTTCGTTGGAGCCGCGATGAACCAGGACTGCCGTTGCCGGCCGGGTGGCGCTATACCTCCCCATCGTGCCCGTCACCGTGAGGTTGCCCCTCGAAGACCAACCGCCGCAGGATGCCGTCGTCACCTTCATCCAGGGCTTTCGGACCGGCAGGGGCGCGGCTATGCTGATGGCGCGGTGCGGCAGGCGACGCCGCAGGGGTGTCGTGCCGCGCCGCTACCTGTGGACGCCGGCCGAGATCGCCTCGAGGCAGGACCACCGTTTCCTGGTACGGTCCGCTCCGGGCTTCTGCTCCCGGCGTTCCTGCCCAAGGAGAATCGACATGCTCCGCCGCTCCCCTCGAAAATGCGCCGCGGGCTTGCTGCCCGCACGCGCGACGCTCGCCGTCTTTCTGGCCGCGGCCGGATCGCTGGTCGCCGGCGGCGACGCCCCGACGCTGAAGGCCGAGTCGCCGGATGAGGTGCCCGCCTTCGACGTCTCGCACGTACCCAATGAGGCAGTCGCCGTAGCGCTGGTTCGGCCACAAAGGCTCCGCGCCGTGCCGCAGCTGGACGAGCTGGTGCAAGACGTCTTCTGGAGGGAGATGTTCTTCGAGTTTCGCAGGGCTTTGGAGCGGATCGAGCGGCCGCTGGAGCGGGTCGAGCAAGCGGCCTGGGTCCAGCTCATGTATCCTCCCGCCGATACAAGGCGGCCGCCTCAGGCGTTCGGCGTGGCACTGCTCACCTCCGCCGACCCTGCCGCACTGTCCGAGATGGCCGATCGTGTGGTGCCGCAGGCCAGCGAGCAGCAGTTCTTCGGGCGAACGGTATTCCTCGGAGCCGAAGGCCAGGGGTATTTCCAGGCCGACGACCAGACGCTCGTCATCGGTTCGGTGGGGGCGGTTCGCGATTACCTTGCCGTCGCAACTCACGGCGACAGCCGGCTCACCCGCGGCCCGGCCTGGGAGGCAGTTGCCGACTGCCCCGTGGCGATCAGCATCGATCCGCGTCCATTGCAGGAGTTTCCCGTGGGTCCGGAGTTGGCCCCTTTGGTAACCCTGCGGGAGAAGGCCGATCATCTCACCTTCGGGCTATCGGTTGATGCCGGGAAGCTGTCGCTGCGGGCAGCCGTCGACGGCGAGGATCCGGAGGCGGTGGAGGCCGCGGTCGAGGCCGCCCTGACGCAGGGAAGCCGGTTGTGGGGAGAAGCCCGGGCGGCCATGATGTCTCAGACGCGGCATCGCCCCGAGGATGTGCTTACATTCATCTATCTGCGCTTGGCCGGCGAGCTGATCCAATCGGCTGCCGTGGAACGCGAGGAGAACCTGGTGACGTTGAGCGCCCAGGCTACCACGCCTGCAGCGGAGCAGTTGGCCGAGGCGGTGCGTGCCACCGGCATGGCGGCACGGCGCGAGCAGTCCGCCCGCAACCTCAGGCGAATCGCGCTCGCGATGCATAACTACCACGATGTCTACAAGACCTTTCCTCCACCGGCCATCTACGACGAGGATGGCGAGCCGCTCTTGAGCTGGCGGGTCGCCCTCCTGCCCTTCGTCGAGGAAGCGTCGCTTCACGATCGGTTCCGTCTCGACGAAGCCTGGGACAGCCCGCACAACCGGGCGCTGCTCGACCAGATGCCTACGGTCTACCGCTCCCCCTTCGATGACCCCCATTCGACGAACGCCTCGTACTTCGCCCTCACCGGACCGGGAACCGTCTTCCCGGGCGAGCGGGGCATCGCCATCACCGCGATTACGGACGGCACGTCGAACACGCTCCTGATCGCGGATGCCAAGCGCGCGATCCCCTGGACGAAGCCCGCAGACGTCCCCTACGACCCCGAAGGGCCCCTTCCCGAGTTGGGCGGGTTCATGGAAGGGTTCTTCACGGCGGCCATGTGCGACGGAAGCGTCCGCGATATTGAGCACACCATCGATGAAGGCGACCTGCGCGCCCTCATCGAAAAGGCCAGCGGGCGGAGATTTCCGGTACCGTTCCGCTAAGGAACCGCTCCCATCACAAATCGCGCAATGCTGATGGCTTCGTCAGCAGCACGAAGGGCCCACGGAATGCGTCTGTAGCCGACTACTGGCCGTCATGGGTACGCGCTCGCCGCCCTGCGGCTGCGTTTTCCAATGGCAGCGGGGGGGATACTATGCTGTGGATAACCTGATCAGCAGGGGTGGCCGTCGCGTATCGTGGGGGAGCTCATCTTCGACGGAGAATACCGATGAAGTGCTTTTACCATCCCGAGGTGGATGCGGTGGGGCTGTGCAAGGGCTGCCACCGCGGGCTGTGCATAGACTGTCTGGCCGACGTGCCGCCTGGGGTGGCCTGCCGCGGGAAGTGCGAGGCGGAAGTGGCCGCCGTGAACCGAATCGTCGAGCAGAGTAAGACGGCATACGGGAAGCACGCCACCGCCCACTACCGCAACGGCGTGTGCATGCTGCTCTTTGGTGGAATACTCCTCCTCATCGGCCTCAACTGGGCTCTGGTGGGCGAGTGGACCTTCGCTTGGGTTCCCTTGGGGATAGGCGGCATTTGTGTGCTTTGGGGGCTGGGCAGCTTCCGCAGCGGCCGGGAGATCGGCGAGGGGGGGGCGTCTCGCGATTGAGCCCCCTACGCCTCGAAACGGTTTCGCAGCGCCTTCAACTCCCGGTAGCAAAGGAAGCGAACGCGGTCGGCCGCGGCCATGCGATCGCACCAGGCGACGACCTGCTTTTTCGGCAGGCTGCATTTCTCGACGGCGGCGATGACCACGCCGAGGCACTCCTCGATCTCGTCCGTCATCATCCCCTCGTCGCTCATCTCGACCTGGTAGCTTCCGCGCTTCATCAACTCCAGGGCCAGTGTCGTTGCCAGGGGCAGCTCCCCCGATTCGACCAGGCGGCTGAAGTTGCGTTGGACCTCGGTGTAGGCTTGGTAGGCGATCGGGTTGCTCCTCGGTAGTGCCCTATTCGCCGCCCAGGCCGATTGCGGTTGTACCCGAGATGCTCCCCCCGGCAACCTCCGCCGGCGCCGGGAAGCGGTGTTTTCCTTGCCGGCGCGCCTCCTCGAACCTCGAGCTCCCGGCCGCCTTCGGCGGAGCACGCTTTCTCCTCCTCCGCGCCCACGGTGCCCTCCCGGAAAAAAGCGCCTTCGCAGCGTCCAGACGCTCCCGGCGGTGGAGCTTCGTTGGTACAATGCCCGAGTGAGTGGCGGCGGGGCCGTTCGCGTAAGCCGGACAGAAAGGTATCCGTGATGAGAAGGCTCCTCACCCTGGTGCTCGCGGCGCTCTTCCCGGCGGTGGGAGGCAGTTTGGCGGCGGGCGGGGAGGCGCGGCGCCCGAACCTCGTCGTCGTGATGGTCGATGACATGGGGTTCAGCGACCTGGGATGCTACGGCGGCGAGATCGAGACGCCGCACCTCGACCGGCTGGCCGCCGAGGGTCTGCGGTTTACGCAGTTCTACAATGCCGCCCGCTGCTGCCCCACGCGGGCGGCGCTGCTGGCGGGCGTCTACCCGCACCAGGCCGGCGTGGGGCATATGGTGGGAAACCTGGGCACACCTGCCTACCAGGGCTACCTCGACGGCCGTTGCGTAACCATCGCCGAGGCGCTCCGCCCGGCGGGCTATGCCACGCTGATGACGGGGAAGTGGCACGTGGGCTCGGCGCCCCGGCACTGGCCGCGGCAGCGCGGCTTCGACCGCTACTTCGGAACTCCCAGCGGCGGCGGCGTCTACTTCAAAGACGCGCTCACCATCCGCACGGAGGTCTTCTTCGTCCTCGACGACGAGCGAGTGGACGTTCCCGACGACTTCTACGTCACCGATGCCTTCACCGACTACGCCCTCGAATTCGTCGACGAGGCGGTCGCCGCCGGGCAGCCGTTCTTCCTCTACCTGGGCCACATCGCCCCCCACTGGCCCCTGCAGGCCAAGCCGGAAGACATCGCCAAGTACCGCGGCCGCTACGACGCCGGCTGGGACGCCATCCGCCGGGCCCGCTACGACCGGCAGGTCGAGATGGGCATTATCGATCGCCGCTGGCCGCTGAGCCCGCGCCACCCGCAAGCCGGCCCCTGGGCCGAAGAACCGCCCCACCAGCAGGCCGACCTGGCCGAGCGGATGGCCATCTATGCCGCCCAGGTCGATTCGGTCGACCAGAACATGGGGCGGCTCATCGAGCAACTCGAGACGCTCGGCTGCTTCGACGATACGCTGATCCTGTTTCTTTCCGACAACGGCTGCTCGGCCGAGGGGGGGCCAGGGGGCTTCAGCCGCGGCGTCGAGGGGGCCCCACTTGGCACCGGACTCTCCTACGCCAGCGCCGGGCTGGAGTGGGCCAACGTCTCCGACGCGCCTTTTCGCAAGTTCAAGATGAGCGTGCACGAAGGGGGCATTGCCACGCCGCTGATCGCCCACTGGCCGGCGGGCATCGGCCGCCGCGGCGAGATCGAACACCAGGTGGGCCACGTGATCGACCTGCTGCCCACCTGCCTGGAAGCGGCGGGTGCCCCGTATCCCGCCGAGCGGAACGGCACGGCGACCCTCCCGCTCGAGGGCATCAGCCTCGTGCCGGCTTTCCGCGGCGAACCGCTCGCCCGCCAGGAGCCGCTCTACTGGGAGCACCAGGGCAACCGCGCCATCCGCGACGGCGACTGGAAGCTCGTCGCCTCCCACAACCAGCCCTGGGAGCTCTACGACATGGCGGCCGACCGCACCGAACTCAACGACCTCGCCGATCATCGCCCGGAAGTGCTCGAGCGGCTCCGCCGGCAATGGGAGGCCTGGGCCGAAGCGTGCGGCGTACTCCCCTGGCCCGTCCGCCGGCCGTAGCGGAGCGAAGTAAGGACGGGGTCTCAGGCCGCCTGAGGCTGGCGGCGGAGGGCGGACGGTTGCCCCAGGAGGTCGGCCACGGCGGGGAAGACGGCAGCCGGTTTGAGACGCTGCATGCAGGCGTGGTCTCCCCGGGGGCAGGTCCGCCGGCCGCAACCGAGGCAGTCGAGTGCCCTGGCGGGCAGGCGGACGTCGATGCCGCGGACCGTCGGATTGGCGACCCACATCGGGTCCGTGGGTCCGAAGAGGGTGACGACGGGCACGCCGTAGGCAGCCGCCACGTGGCGGGGCCCGCTGTCGGTGGTGACCAGCAGGCGCGTGCGGCGGAGGCAGCCCTTGGTCAGACCGAGGCCGACCGGCTGGTCCGCTAAGGAGACGACCCGCGGCGAGGCGGCGCGTTCGGCGATCTCGCGAGCGAGGTGCCGCTCGCTCGGTCCGCAGAGCACGAGGACGTCGTGGTCCAGGCGTTCCACGATCTGGCGGGCAAGGGCCGCGAAGTGCGCTCTCGGCCAGAGCTTGGCCGCACCGAAGGCACCGCTGCAGTTGAGGGCCACCACGCGGTCGTCGCGGTTCAGACCGAGGGCGGCGAAGACTCCCGCCGCCTGCCGTTCCTCGGCCACCGTAGCGCCCAGCTCGAGTCGCGGGGAGAGATTCGTGGCGCCCAGGCAGGCGGCGACATGGAGGTAGTAGTCGACCATGGGAACGGCGGCGCCGCGGTGGGGAGCCGCCGGCATTTCGGTCAGCAGCCAGCCGCGGCCCGCACGGCGGTAGCCGATTCGTTCTCGCACGCCGCTCAGGAAGGCCAGCAGCGCGGAGCCGAAGGAGTTGGTCAGCAGGACGATGCGATCGAAGCGCTCCCGCCGCAGGCGGCGGATCAGGTCCCAGCGGCCCGCGAGCGGCCGGCCCTCGCGGAAATCGGCCGGGTGGAAGGCGTCGAACCAGCGCGTGCCGTTGAAGAGCTCGACGAGGTGGGGGCGAACGACGGCCGCCAGATGGTCGGCGGCAAAGCGTTCGCGGATGGCCCGCAGCGCCGGCGTGGCCATCACGGCGTCGCCCAGCCAATTGGGGAGGAAGACGGCAATTCTCATCGTCCTGCGACCTCTGGGGTGGCGAGCCACGTCAGGGTAGTGCTTCGTTTCCGGGCGGGTGTTCGGAAACGCCGGGGCGGGAGGATAGTGATCTTGGGGGCCACGGGTCAACGCCAACTTGCAGGACAAGCGTGCCGTCAACCCATCTTCTCCAGGGCGCCAAGAGGGCGCCGCCGGTCGGTGTGGAAGCAGAAGGTGATGGCCGGTATGATTCCCCGCAGGGGTTTCCGCCTGCCGTAACCGTTCACGGGCCGGCCGGGGACTGGTCCATTTGTCGGTCAACAGACCCGCGCCGGCCGAAGGGGACAGTCGCATTTGCGCGGCCGAATTGCGTCGTCCACGCGGAATGCCGTTTGCGGCCGCGAAAACCGGGACAGTCCCCCGTGAAGGGTTACCGCCTGCCCGACGTAACTTATCCCCTGCTCAAAGCCTCTTCGATTTTCTCCATGCCGCCTGCCTATCCCTCCCTTTTTCGTGTGCGCCAGCATTTTGCCCCCGAGAAGGTCGCCGACGTCCCCACCGCCGTGACCGGGGAGTTGGATCGAATGGGCCTCGCGTCGCGGGTACGACAGGGGGAGAGCGTGGCGATTACGGCGGGCAGCCGCGGCATTGCCAACCTCCCGGCGATCTTGAGGGCCGCGGTCGGGTTCTTCGTGGCGGCCGGTGCTCGGCCGTTCGTCGTGCCCGCGATGGGTAGCCATGGAGGGGGGACCGCCGAGGGGCAGACGGCGCTCCTGGCGCGCTACGGGATTACGGAAGAGGCGATCGGCTGCCCGATCCGCAGCAGCATGGAGACGGTGGTCCTCTGCCAGGCGCCGGAGGGCTTCGCGGTGCACTTCGACCGCCTGGCCGCCGAGGCGGACCACGTGCTGGTGGTGAACCGCGTGAAGTCCCACACCCGCTTCGTCGGCGAGATCGAGAGCGGACTGATGAAGATGCTCCTCATCGGGCTGGGGAAGAAGGCGGGGGCGGAGGTGTACCACCGGGCGATTCAACAGTACAGCTTCGCGCAGATCATTGCCAGCGTGGCCGGTGCGGTGCGGAGCCGCTGCCCGATCCTCGCGGGGCTGGCAGTGGTGGAGAACGCCTACGAGGAGACGGCGCGCATCGAAGGGGTGTTTCCCGAGGCCTTCGAGACGCGCGAGCGGGCCCTCCTGGCGGAAGCCCGGCGGCTTACGGCCCGGCTGCCCTTCGACGACGTCGACCTGCTTCTCGTCGACCGCATCGGCAAGGAGATCAGCGGCACGGGAATGGACACCAACGTGGTGGGGAGGAAGTTCAACGACCGCGAGGCAGCGGCGGGCGAGCTGCCGCGGGTGAAGTGGATCGCGGTGCGGGGGCTTTCCCAAGCCACGGGGGGCAACGCCGTTGGCTTGGGGATCGCGGAACTATGCCGCTCGCGGGTGCTGCGGGCGATGGACGCGGCGGCCACGCGGATCAACGCGGTCACCGCGGGCCACCTGCCGGCGGCCATGGTCCCTTTGGACTACGAGACCGACCGCGAGATCCTCGACGCGGCGCTGGCCACCATCGGGCTGGTCGAACCCGCCGACGCCCGCGTTCTCTGGATCAGCGACACCCTGCACCTGGCGGAGGTGGACTGCTCGGCGGCCTACTACGAGGAAGCACTACGCCGCCACGACCTGTCCATCCTCGCCGAGCCGGCGGAGATGCCCCTCGACGCCCGGGGGTGCCTCCCCGAACGGGCCCGGTGGCACCGGCCCGCGGGGCCGCCGCCCTAGTGCCACTTGCCTTTTCGGCAGGGGCGCAGATAACCTTAAGGGTAGGTGGACGACTCCCCGGAAGCGGGCGCGGGGCAACACCGGATACTCCTTTTCCACCCCCGGCGGGCTCGGCGGCCGGGGAGACTTGTCTCTTGCGGCGATGGAGCAGCGGCGTGGCGCAGTTGGCGTATCTTGTAATCCGCGACGGGGTGAAATGGACCGACGTCTTCCGCCTCGTGCCCGGGCAGTCGGTGACCATCGGCCGGGCCCCCACAAACCAGATCGTCATCAAGGACGATCGCTGCAGCCGTTCCCATGCCGAAGTCTTCATGGCCGAGGGGATGTGGACCCTCCGCGACCTGGAGAGCCGCAACGGCACCATCGTCGGCGACCACAAGCTCCAGGGGGACCGCGCCCTGAAGCCGGGCGACGTGATCCGCATCGGCCGTTCGCAGCTCGTCTTCGTGCACCACCTCAGCGACGCCTTCAACGAGACCCTCATGACCCAGCGGCGGAGCGAACCGGACTCGACGAGCGTGCTCGAGGCCGATTCCGCCGTCCTCAGCGATTTCCAGCCCACGACGATCACCCATCGCCGGGGCCAGACGCGGTTTCTTGCCCCGAGCGACGCCGATCCCTCGAAGACGCCGCAGATCGGGCGGGCGGCGGCCCAGCTCTGCCGGCTGGCCTTCGAGCTGGCCAAGGCTCCGGACCTGGCGGGTATGGGTGAACTCGCCCTCAAGGGGCTCTTCGAGAGTACGGCCACCGACACGGGAGCCCTCCTCCTCTTGCCCCGGGAGCACGTGGAAGACGCCAGCGGGGCGGCCCTTCAGGTGGCCTGCTCGCTGAGCACGGCCGAGCAGCGGTACCACCGCGTCTCGAACTTCCTGGCCACCACGGTGATGCGCGAGGGCGAGGCCGTGCTGGCCCGCAACGTGGGCGGCGACAGCACGCTGGGAAGCCGCGACAGCAAAGGGGAGATTCACGCCACCAGCGTTCTCTGCGCGCCGGTGCGGCACGCCGACCGCGTCGTGGGACTGATCCACATCTATTCCACCGATGCGTCGCGCGTGCCCCATCCCGATGACCTGGAGTTCACCCTGGCGGTGGCGGATACGGTGGGGGTCGCCCTGGGGAACCTCCACCGCCGCCAGGAGCTGGCCGACAACCTCACCCAGGTCCGCGACGAGAACCTCCAACTCCGCGAGCGGCTGGGAGTCCACAGCGAGATCATCGGCGGCAGCCCGCTCATCAAGCGGATCAACGAGGAGATCCTCCGCGCGGCCAACAGCAAGGTGACGGTGCTCATCCGCGGGGAGAGCGGCGTCGGCAAAGAGCTCGTGGCCCGCGCCATCCACTATGCCAGCCTGCGGCGGAAGAACGTCTTCGTGTGCCTGAACTGCGCGGCCCTCTCCGAGGACCTGCTGGCCAGCGAGCTTTTCGGCCACGAGCGCGGCGCCTTCACGGGAGCCACGGAACGGAAGATCGGCAAGTTCGAGGCGGCCCATCGCGGCACGTTGATGCTCGACGAGATCGGCGAGATGAGCCCCGGCCTGCAGGCGAAGTTCCTCCGCGTGCTCGAGGGGCACCCCTTCGAGCGCGTGGGGGGAAACAAGCCCATCAGCGTCGACGTGCGGGTGATCGCGGCCACCAACCGCGACCTGGAACGGGAGGTGACCGAGGACCGCTTCCGCCGCGACCTCTACTTCCGCCTTCACGTGCTGGAGATTGTGATGCCTCCCCTGAGGAAGCGGGCCGAAGACATCCCCGAACTGGCCAATTACTTCCTGGGCAGGCTGATCGCCGAGACGGGGCGGAAGATCCGCGGCTTCTCACCCGAGGCGATGGACCTCCTGGTCAATTACCGCTGGCCCGGGAACGTCCGCGAGCTGAAAAACGTCATCGAGCGGGCGGTGGTCCTCTGCCGGGGGAGCGAGGTCGGCCCCGACGACCTCATTCTCTCCAACCTCGCCACGGCGGGCGACACCGGACGTTCCCGCCCCGTAGCTCCGCGGACCTACGAACCGCTCTCCCTCGCCGATCTGGAACGCCGCCACATCCTGGCGACCCTCCAGCACACCGGCTGGCACAAGAGCCGGGCCGCCACCATCCTCGGCATCGAGCGTTCCACGCTGGACCGCAAGATACGCCGCTACCAACTGGGCGACCAGATCCGTTCCGCCCGCCAGTAGCGCGATCTGATCCGGGCCGGCTCTACCACCAAAGGATCATCGCGTCGAGGGCGACGCCCAGGAGGACGTGGAGGAGTATCGGTGCCAGGAGCGAGCCCGTTCGGTAAACGAGCAGGCCCCAGAAGATGCCCGCGGGGATGGCGGCAAAAGTCTCGACCGCCGGCTTGCCGAGGTGCAGCAGGCACGAGGCGAGCGTCTGTACGAGGAGCGCATTGACCGGGCCGATGGATCCTCGCAGCCCCATCTGGAGGAAACCGCGAAAGTGGAACTCCCATCCGAGGTAGAAGAGGGCGTAGAAAGCGGCGTGGAGGACGAAGGCGGAGCCCGAGGAGCCGGCGGCGGGGTTCAGGGGGTAGACCTCCTGCAAGGCGGCGTCCCGGGCGCCGATGAAGGCCGCCAGCAGGAAGAACGGTGCAAAGAGGAGAGTGCAACGCACGGTGCGGACGCGATCGCCGAGGGTCACGCCATAGTCGGACAGCGAATCGCGGAAAGCGAATCGGACCACGGCGAGAGGAAGGAGTCCGAGGAGGACGAAACAAGCCAGGAACGAATAGGCGGCCGCCCAGGCCTTCCCTTCGCCGAAGGGAAGGCGGCCGCTCAAGGCGGCCTGGTAGAATTCCGGGGAACCGAAATACCACCAGGTCGCCGTGAGGAGCGTGGAGAGCAGGAGCACCACGGTGGGGCGGCGCTGGGCGCCACGGAAGGCGCCGGCCACCGGCTCGGACAGTGAGGCGGCGCGGCATCCGCCCGCCGCGGCTTCCGGGGCGTTACGGTCTGCGGCCATGATGGCACTCCCCTTGCTTGGCGATGCGTCCGGAGCCTGCCCGGCGCTCCCTCGGGACGCCGAGCAGCCACTGGTACGTCGTGCGGATGCCCTCTTCCAGGGGCGTGGGCCGGTAGCCGAGTTCGCGGCGGGCCTTGCCGCTTTCGTAGGCCCAGTCGGCGAGGAAGGTGCGGACCCAGCCGGGGGTGATCGTAGGATAGACGCCGAAGCAGCGGGCGCGGAGCTCCTGGAAGGCGGCGAAGAGGAGCGGGGCCACCGTGAAGAGCGGAATCTGGAAATGGCGCCGTCCGCTGACGCGGTCGATGGTGCCGAAGAACTCGCGGAGGGACGCGTTTTCGCCGCCGAGGATGTAGCGCTCGCCGAGGCGGCCCTTCTGCAGGGCCAGAACGTGCCCGTCGACGACGTCGTCGACGAAGACGTAGTTGCCCACGTTGACGCCGCGGTTCAGCAGCAGCGGCACGCGCCCGCGGTCGTAGTCGTCGATGAGGCGGGCCAGGGCATTGCCCTCGGTGAGATGGCCGGGGCCGTAGACCCGCGTCGGGTTGACCACCACCACGGGCAACCCGCGGGCGGCCTCGTCGAGCGCCTCGCGTTCCGCGAGGGTCTTGGTCCGTTCGTACTCGGTGAAGAAGTGTTCCGTCGCTCGGGGCGTCTCCTCATTCCCGACGGTTCCCCGCGGGGTGGGCCCGAAGGTGACGATCGAGGAGGTCCAGACGATGCGTTCAGCACCGCTCTTGCGGGCGGCGGCGAAAACGTGCCGCATTCCCTCGACGTTGAGGCGGTGGTAAGTGGCCGGGTCCGCGGCCCAGTTCTTGGCGTAGGCAGCCAAATGGAATACGTACCGGCAACCCCGCACGCCGCGCTCCAGGGAGCTGCGGTCGGTGATGTCGCCCCGGACGAGCTCCACGCCGGGCCGCTGCCAAAGGTCGGCAGCCTGCTCGAGTCCCGGCGGCGAGGGCGGGTCTTCCCGCCGCGAGAGCGCGCGGACGGCATACCCTCGCTCGAGGAGCGCCTGCACCAGGCGGGCGCCGATGAAACCCGTCGCTCCCGTTACAAAACAGGTATCCACCGCTGCGGCCTCGGGGGAATCGGAGAGGGTGAAGGGTCGGAATTGGGAACCCTTCACCTGTCCTTCAACGGCCGCGCTTGGCGGCCAGGGCCTCGGCGATCTGCACGGCGTTCGTGGCGGCCCCCTTGCGGAGGTTGTCGCTGACGCACCAGAAGGTCAGGCCGTTCTCGCAGGAGATGTCTTCGCGGATGCGGCCGATGAAGGTCTCGTCGCGCCGATCGGCGTTGGTGGGCATGGGATAGATGCGGTTCTCCAAGTCGTCCATCACCACCAAACCCGGAAAGGCGGCGAAGAGCTCGCGAGCCTCCTCGGCCGTGACCTTGCGCTCCGTCTCCACGAGGATGCTCTCGCTGTGGCAGTTGGAGACGGGGACGCGCACACAGGTGGGGCAGATCTGGATCGAGTCGTCACCGAGGATCTTGCGGGTCTCGTAGACCATCTTCATCTCCTCGGACGTGTATCCCTCGTGCTTCGGGGAGCCGATCTGGGGGATGCAGTTGAAGGCGATGGGGTAGGCGAAGCACTCGTAGCTGTAAGGCTGCTCCTGGAGGGCAGCGCGGGTTCCGCCGAGCAGGTCGCGGCAACCGGCCAGCCCGGCGCCGCTGGTGGCCTGATACGTGCTCACGACCACACGGCGGACGCGTGCGGCGTCGTGCAGCGGCTTCAGGGCGAGGACCATCTGGGTGGTCGAGCAGTTGGGGCTGGCGATGACCCCCTCGTGCCGGTCCAGATCGTCGGGGTTGACCTCCGGGACCACCAGGGGCACCTTGGGGTCCATGCGCCAAAAGCCGCTCTCATCGATGACGATGCATCCGCGGGCTACGGCGGGGGGAATGAAGTCGCGGGCAATGTCGTCCGGGGTGCTGGCGATAGCCAGTTCCACGCCGTCGAAGGCCTGGGGCCGCAACTCCTCGACCAGATAGGTGTGACCGGCGAATTCGATCCGCGTGCCCGCCGAGCGGCCCGACGCCAGGAACTTGATCGTTCCAAAGGGGAATTTGCGGGCCTCGAGCAACTCGCGGATGATGGTCCCCACGGCACCCGTAGCCCCCACGACGGCAACGGAATCGAACACGGATCGCTCCTCACGCACCCTACTGGCAGAGAACAGCCCCCCCGGCAAAACCGGGATTATAGGCAATTCAGTCGGAGAACAACAGGCAGCCCGTCTCTCGGGGGGCACCGGGCAAGAGGGGCAAACGGGTCGACTGAAAGCCCGGTCGTGGGTTCCATGGCCTTGACGATGCGCGTCCTTCGCTCCACACCCGATCTGGGACGAATTCCGGTCCGCCGCCCTTCCGATGGCGTCCCGGTCGATGTCTGAAAGAAAGGCGTTGCCCGCGGCCGGCGGCAGCCATGGCTCGGGGCGCCGCCGCGCGCGACGCGGCCTTCCCCCGCCTCCCCGTAGGGCTCGAGCACGACGAAGAAACAAGCCGCCCCCGCACCGCGCACGAGGCGGTACGGGGGCGTTGGGGAGCCCATGGAGGTGACAGAACAGCCATCCGCTCCGGGGAGGGAGAGCAAGTATCGAACAGCGAGCCCTCGCGGGCGCTCACGGCAACGCGGCGAGGCTTTCGGTGAACTCGGGGTTGAAGCCGAAGGCGACCGCCTCCCGAGCACCCGCCGTCAGGTGCACGGTGCGGACATCTTCGATGATCTCCCCGTCGCGGACGATCTCGGCGTGTACCTCGTACTCGTAACTGTATCCCGGCTCCAAGCCATAGGAGACATAGCGCCGCTGGCTGCCCGTGCTGCGCGTCTCATGTCCGTTGATGATCACCCGGGCGTCGGCGGGAACGAAGATCGTGAGGATGCCGCTCTCCTCCGCCGTGGGCACATAGCTCGCGGGTCCGGGAAGGTCGTACGCCGGGTCTTCCGGCGCCCGGCGCGGGACGGGCGCGTCAGGGAGGTAGGAAGGCACCGCATCGTAGACGACCGGGGCGGAGTAGTGAACCGTGCTGCACGCGCACGGAGCCGCCCAACACGTGGAACAAGCGCTCCAGCCGTAGGGGGCAGCATAGGGGACGTAGTAATAGCGGTAAGGACCAAAGAGGAGGCGGCGGATCGGACCGGGACGTACTCCCACGTACCAGCCACCGGGAGCAGCGCTCCACGCTCCCCAGCCGTGGGAGCCGTACGCGGCCGGCTGCCACGTACCCCACCACCAGGCCGCCCGCGACTCGGCCGAACTCAGTCCTACCACAGCCGAAACAACCGCTGCGATCAACAGCGACTTCCATACGGGTCGGATCATCGGTTCTTTACTCCCCTCAAGAGGTCAGGGCGCCCGTCAAATCTACGACTATTCCAGCATAACTGCCAGACGGCACAAATCAAGTAGCTTGGGTAGTCCCATCGATCTTCGCAGTACCGTCTGTCAGCAAGCAGCAGGACAATCGATACCACCCGATGTGGGTAATCAGCGAGCGCCCCTTGTTCCCCTTGACGAGAACAGCTCGCCGGGCAAAAGCGTACCTATGCAGAACACTACTGTTGCGCCACTTTAGGGGGGTGGGAAGGTGGGTGGCCTTCCGGCAGGCGGAGATCATTCCGCCGCCCCCGCCCGATTCGGAATGTGCGGGAGGTGCCGATGCCGACGACCACCGCAAGCACGTCGTCTGGGGCAGCTTGGATAATCTGGATGGAGCTGCTCTTTGGTGTGGCGTCATTTGCCGTGATCGCCTATTATTCACGCCGTGGCGGTGCTCCGCGCCTCCGGTTCCCTGAAAAAAAGGATTGCAGAGAGAAGGAGCGGCGTCGTGAAGGATGACGTTAGCGGGCGAGACCGACCAGAATGAGGATGGCCGCGGCGAACCCCACGAGGCCGAGGACAACCCACCATAAGGGCCGTCCGGCGAGCGGGCTGGTCGGGTGCTCCAGGTACTCGCCGCATACAGGGCACTGAAAGGCATCGTCGTAGACTTCGGCTCCGCAGTGCGAGCAAGCAACCGTGGTGCCGGCATCCTCCTCATCGAGGTCTTCGTCGGGATACTCGCGGTCGAGCAGCTCGTCATCGCACTCGTCGAACCCTCGCGGGTCATCGTACATCGCCTCGCTCCCGTTTTCGAGTACAACAGGTTCGGCCCCTCGCGGGGCCACACCCCAGGGTAACAGGCCGCCGTGGGGGCTTCCAGCAAAGACGCCCGCGTGCGATTCGTCAAGGAGGACGCGGATGAACAGTATCAAGACGGTCTTTTCGGTGCTCGGCATGGCGGCGGCGGCCTACATTGTGTACGTTGCCATCAACGGTCCCGGACGCCCAGCGCGGGAGACCGACTCCCTGGCAGAAGCGACGTCCCCATGGAGCGAAACCCCCTCCGTCGAGGGCTCGACCGGCGGGGCGGCTCCATCCGACGAAGGCCCCCCTTCCGAACCAGCGGCGCGGAACCTGCGCCCCGGCCCACCGGGGTCGCCGCCGCCCGGGTCCGAACCGGCGGCAACTCCACCCTTTGCCACTCTCGGTTCACCCGAGGCTGCCAGCGCCGGCTGGGGGATGCTCGATCCGCCTCTTGATTCGGATGAGAGCGACACCTATAAGGGGGGGGTTCCGGCCGCTCCTGCCGGGCATTATGCCCATGAACATGACCCCAGCGTCCGCTTTGAGGACCTGATGGCGGCCGTCCAGGAGAAGCTCGCCGCAGAGCAGCTCGACGAGGTGCTCGTCGCCTTGACCCCTCTGCGGGGAAGCTCCCGCTTGGCCCCCGAAGAGGCCGCGGCCGTGGAGGAGCTCCTCAGCCAGCTCGCCGGCACGGTGATTTATTCCCGGGAACACTGGCTCGAACCGCCCTACGTGGTTCGTGCCGGGGATACGCTGGAGGGCATCGCCCGCCGCCACGACGTACCGGCGGAGCTCCTCGCCAAGGTCAACGGCATCCGCGACCCGGACCGCCTCGAGCCGGGCCGTGAGCTCAAGGTCGTCCGTGGCCCCTTCGAGGCCGTCGTCGACCTGGCCCAGCACGAGTTGATTCTCCTCCTCGATGGGCGCTACGCGGGCTTCTTTCCCATCGGCATCGGCCTCGATCTTGCCGACGCGGAAGGGGTCTTCTACGTCCGCGACAAGCGCGTCGACCCATCCTTTTACGACGCCGACGGCCGCCTCGACCCCACCGATCCCCTCGGTAACCGCTGGATCGAGCTCGACGACGAGCTCGGCATCCACGGCACGAACAACCCCCAGATCATCGGCGCCGTGGGAGGGAGGGGCTGCATCAGTCTCGGCGACCAGGACGTCGAAGACGTCTTCGACATCCTCTCCATCGGCTCCCGGGTCACCCTCCACCGGTAACGCCGTCGCGCGCCCTCGGCAACAGCGATCTTGGTCGCCCCCTCGAAGACCATGCCCCCACCCTCTCGTGAAGACCGAATCCTCGGCTGTCTGCTTGCCGGAGCGATGGGCGATGCGATCGGGGCCTACTACGAGGGGCAGCCTTCCCCGTTGGAGTTTCGGCTTCCGGCGGAGCTGCGCGTGACGGACGACACGCAGCTCACGCTCGCGACCTGGGGGGCCATCATCGAAGCCGGTAGGGTCGATCCCGAGACCGTTGCCTGCCGGCTATTGCAGTGGTTCCGTCAACGCCGGATCAGGGGGATCGGATCGAGCATCCTCAAGGCGCTCCACGAACTCGAGGTGGGCGGCCATTGGGCATGGGTCGGCGCAACCCTGGAGTGTTCTCGCAGGAACCATCAAGCTTCAACCGCAGCCGCATCGGGGCTCTCTTCCGCTTCGTTCTCTTGTCCTTCGGGCTCGGGTCCTCCGGCATCCTCCTCTTCTTCCCCTTCGTCGAGCCGTTCGCGGAAGGGCTCTCCGGCGCGGAACGTGGCGAGCTCCTTCTCCAGCGACTCGCGGTGCTCGTCGGCGGTCTCGGCGGTGAGAGCCTTTTCGCTCCAGATGACGGCCGACTCGAAGTCGCCCACTTCGGCGTAGGCGGCGGCCAGGGTGCTGAGGATGTAGGCACGCGAGTGATCGGTGAGTTCGGCGGCCTTGATGGCCATTTCCAGTGCCCGCTCCCCGTCGCGGAGCGAGTCCTCCGGTGAGGTGGCCAGAACCCAGGCATAATTGTTCAGCAGGCCGGGATCGTCAGGGACGGTCTTCAGGGCACGCTCGAAGTCGACGATGGCCTCGGCGTGGCGGCCGACGCTCAAGTAGGCATCGCCGCGGCCGCGCAGTGCCACGGGATCGTCAGGCTGCTGTTCGAGGTAGTCGCCATAAAGGGCAATCGCCCGCCGCGGCCGCTTGGCCATCTGGTGGAGGAGGGCCCGCTGCAGTTGGAGTTCCGGGTCTTCGGGCGTGTCGGCGGCGAGCTCCTCGATGGCGGCGATCGCTTCCTCGAAACGCTGGGCCTCGGCGAGCACGCCGATCCGCAGGCGTCTGAGGGCCGTCGCCTCGGGGCGGAGGCGGAGGAGCTCGTCGATGGTAGCCAAGGCCTCGTCGAAACGCTCGGCTTCCTGGTAGATCTGTACGGCGAGGAGGCGGAACTCCAGGCGATCGGGATCGATGGCGGTCAACCGGTCGAGGTCGTGGAGGGCCGCCTCGTAGTTGTCTGCCGCGGCGTGGATCCGCGCACGGAGGAGAAGGGGGCCGGCGGCGCGGGGCTCCCGCTCCCGCGCCTGATCGACGGCCACGAGGGCCTCGTCGTAACGGCCCAGCGCCGCCAGGAGCTGGGCCTTCGCCTCGTACGCGGCGGCGGAGGCCGGCTCCAGCTCGATCGCCTTCGCCAGATCGTCGAGCGCCTCTTCGGTCCGCCCCATCGCAGCCCGCACCGCCGCCCGGGTCCGGTAGACGAGGGCGTTGTTCGGCGCCGTACGGACGGCCTCGTCGAGGTCGTCCAGCCGCTTCTCGGGATCCTCTTCGAGCTCGGCGCGAAGCAGCAGGGCGGAGAGGCGCGACTGGGGGTCGCCCTCGCCGCGGCGGATCGTCTCTTCGAGGGCCTCGATGGCGCGGGCCACGTCGCCGCCGGGGAGGAAATTGAGCTGGGCAATGGCGAGCAGCGCCCGCGGCTGCTCGGGATCGAGCGACACCGACTCCTCCAGGTCGGAAAGGGCGGCCTCGCGGAGCTCCCCGTAGTCCTCCTCCGCCGCTACCCGGGCGACGATGCGGGGGACGACCGCCATACCCCGCTCCGTCAACGACGAGGCGAGGAGCGACTGCGCGAAGGCGGCATCCTCCTCGGCAAGACCCTTCTCGATGGCCGAGCGGCAGAGCGCAATGATCTCTTCGAGATCGTCGAGCGACTCGACCGCCATCCGCCGGGCCACGGCCCGGTCAAGATCCTCGAGCCCTGCATTCTCCTCGGCGGCAAGCGGTGCGGCCACCGCCGCGAGAACGAGAATGACGAAAAGGCCGGCACCCGGTGATGGAGACATGATGAGGTTCCTCATTTCCACGATCCGGCGGGGAGGGCCGGAAAAAAACCAAGGGGTGCGGGAGCGCCAGTCTGCCCGAGTTCCCGGGGCGGGCGTTCTGGCCCTCTGCGTACCGCAACGCGCCCCTCGCCTCACAGGTCCGTGGGGCGCTGGACGCGACCGGTCGCGCCGGGGGGAGCCCCCGCGCAATCCGCAGTTCATTATGGCCCTCGCGCGGAGCCAGGGGAAGCGTGGCCGGGGCCGCCAAGCGGCGGCGGGCCTTCGGACCCTGGGGCCTAAGGCATAGCGAAGAGGTTGACCGGCCCCCGGCCGTGGCCCAGCCGCTGTTCCGTGGCGATGGCACAGGTAATGGAGGCCTTGGCCCCTGCGACCGCGTCGGCGACGGCCTCACCGCGGGCAAGACGCGCCGTGACCGCTGCCGAGAAGGCGCAGCCGCTGCCGTGGGTGTTCGTGGTGCCAATCCGCGGGGCGGTGTGAGATGGCGAAGCCGGTCGGCAGCGGGATACTAAGGGACTCGGACGTGGGTTTCCCTGGCGGTTTCCATGGCTTCGTGCGGAGCGGTGCCCTCGACTCTATCCGTCTGGTAAACTGACAGGGGCAAGTTGAGCGATCCGTTCGCGGATGAGAGGCGTAGCAGTAAGGGAGGATCCCCTCCTCCACCGGGCATTGGCTGCATCGGACGCGGCCCTCGCCCGGCGGGCGCCACTCACCCGCAAGACGGGACTGCCGCGACCCCACAGGCGAGAGAGTCATGGATTCGCTGGAAGGTCAATTCCTGGTTGCCACGCCCCAACTGCTCGATCCGAACTTCGCGCGGAGCGTGGTCCTCCTGATCCAGCACGGTGAGCAAGGGGCCTTGGGCGTCGTCCTCAACCGCCGCCTGGAGAAGTCCGTGGCGGATCTCTGGAAGGAGGTGAGCACCGTGGCGTCAGAGAGCCAACAGCAGGTTCACCTGGGCGGGCCGGTAACGGGGCCGCTCATGGCCGTCCACACCGCCGCCGATCTGGCCGAGATGGAGATCGTCCCCAACGTCTTCTTCGCCGCCCAGAAAGAGCACCTCGATTCCCTGGTGTCGCGGCCGGAAAGCGAGTTCCGCATCTTCCTGGGGCACGCTGGATGGGGGGGTGGGCAGCTTGAGGGGGAACTGGAAGCGGGGGCTTGGCTTACCATGTCGGCCAGCCGCGAGCTGATCTTCTCGCCCGAGGAGAACCTCTGGGAAGCGGTGACGCGCCGTATCGGCCGCGAGTTCTTCGGCTCGACCCTGAAGATTACGGGGTTTCCGGAAGACCCCTCCGTCAATTGACCCCTGGGTCGGGGGTGCGCGGCGGGCGAAGCCGGACTTGCCGGCGCCGGGAACGCGGTTGGTGCCGGTTTTTTGCGAATCGGCCCGGTTTTGGTACGCTCAAGGGGCTAGGATTGAGTAGGGTTTGGCGGTTTGGTCAGCAGCATGGGGGTCGACGCGCGTGAATATTCTCCTGGCAACGAGCGAGGCGGTTCCCTTCTGCAAGACGGGGGGGTTGGCCGACGTGTGCGGCACCCTCCCGGCGGAGTTGGGACGATTGGGACATCGGATCTCGGTGATCCTCCCCTACTACCGCCAGACGCGGTATTGCGGCCTCCCCATCGAGCCGTTGGGGATCCAGTTCATCGTTCCCATCGGCAGCAAGACGATGACCGGCCGTCTGCACCGCAGTTTTCTGCCCGGCGGCGAGATACCGGTCTATCTCGTTCAGCAGGACCAGTACTACGACCGCGACGAGCTCTACCGCCACGACGGCAAGGACTACATCGACAACTGTGAGCGGTTCGTCTTCTTCTCCCGCGCCGTGCTGGAGGCCATCCGCCTCTTGGACCTCAACGTCGACGTGCTGCACGCCAACGACTGGCAGACCGGGCTGGTGCCCGCGTACCTGAAGACCGAGTACCGCGGCCTGCCCCGCTACGAGCAGATCGCTTCGCTGCTGACCATCCACAACATGGCCTACCAGGGCCAGTTCTGGCACTGGGACATGCTCCTCACGGGGCTCGACTGGAAGTATTTCAACTGGCACCAGATGGAGTTCTTCGGCAAGCTCAATCTGCTGAAGACGGGGATCGTCTTCGCCGACGCGATCAACTCCGTGAGCCCCCGCTATGCGCAGGAAATCCAGTCCTCGCCGCTGGGTTGCGGGCTGGAGGGGGTCTTGCAGCACCGCCGCGACGTGCTCACGGGAATCCTCAACGGCATGGACGAGTGCGAGTGGAACCCCGCCACCGACGTCCACCTCGCCGCCAACTTCGACGTCTCCTCGGTGGGAGAAGGGAAGCCGAGCTGCAAGGCGGCCCTCCAGGAGGAGGTCGGCCTGCCGCAGCGCAGCGACGTCCCTCTGATAGGAATGATCGGCCGTCTTTGCGAGCAGAAGGGATTCGATCTCGTGGCCGAGGTGACGCCGCGCTGGCTGGAGGAGACCGACGTCCAGTGGGTCCTCCTGGGCACCGGCGAGCCCAAATTCCACCAGATCTTCCAGCGACTGGCGGCCCGGCATCCTGACCGGATGGCCGTGCGGCTGGCCTTTTCCAACGCACTGGCCCACCGCATCGAGGCCGGCGCCGACATGTTTCTCATGCCCAGCCGTTACGAGCCCTGCGGGCTGAACCAGCTTTACAGCCTCAAGTACGGCACCGTACCCATCGTCCGTGCCACGGGCGGGCTCGCCGATACGATCGTCAATGCCACCCCGGAGACTATGGAGGCGGGGACGGCCAACGGCTTCTCCTTCGAGGAGTACAGCCCCCTCGCGCTCCGCGAGGCCCTCCGCCGCGCCTGCGACGCCTTCGGGCGTAAGGGTCTGTGGCGGCAGTTGATCGAGACGGGGATGAAGCAGGACTGGTCGTGGCGGCGCAGTGCCCGCGAGTACGGCCGCCTCTATGAGCAGACAGTCGCCCGCTGCCGCCAGGCCGTCTACAGCGGCTGACCCCCTGCGGTGCGGAGCACTCACCCCGCCCCTTTCGGGTGGGGTGGAACGAAACGGACAGGGACCGGCCCGCCCGGGTGGGGCCGCGGCACAGCAAAGGACCGCTATGCACGACGTCGCTTTGGCCTTCTTCTGGCACCAGCACCAGCCCTACTACCCCGACGACGTAGCCGGCGAAAACCCCATGCCTTGGGTCCGCCTGCACGGGACAAAGGACTATTGGGGGATGGCGGCCCTCCTCGACGAGGTGCCCGCGCTTCGGGCGACGATCAACCTCGTCCCCAGTCTCCTCGTGCAGATCTTGGCGTACACCGAGTCCGGGCAGCAAGACCGCCACCTCCGCGTCTCCCGGACGCCGATCGACGGTCTTTCCGAAGATGACCTTCTCTACCTGCTGGACGACTTCTTCATGGTCCACGCAGAGCGGATGATCCACCCCTTTTCGCGGTTTGCGGAGCTGTACCAGAAGCGGGCGATGGCGGTGGATACGGCCGAGCAGGCGCGGCGGCGGTTTTCCAGACGAGACTTGCTCGACCTGGTGGTCTGGGGGAACCTCGTCTGGATCCATCCCCTCGCCTTCGAACGCGACGCCGGTCTGGGCGAGCTGCGGCGCAAAGGGAAGGGGTTTACGGAACAGGAAAAGGAGTGGCTCCTCGATCGCCAAATGGAGTTGGTGGCGGAGGTGATTCCCCGGCACAAGCGGCTGGAAGAGCGCGGCCAAATCGAGTTGACGACTTCGCCCTTTTACCACCCCATCCTTCCCCTGCTGCTGGACAAGAGGCTGGCGCGGCAGGCGATGCCGGGAGTGACGCTGCCCGCCCACCTGGAGAGCTACCGTGATGATGCCGCCGACCAGATCCGCTCGGCGGTGGCTCTCCACGAACGGCTCTTCGGTCGCAAGCCCCGCGGCATGTGGCCGTCGGAAGGCTCCGTATGCCAGGGCCTGATCCCTCTGGCGGCCGATGCCGGCATCCACTGGATGGCCACCGACGAGGAAATCCTCGCCCGCTCGACCGACGGGTGGGTCTCCCGCGACAGCCAGGGGCACCTGCGAAACCCGGAGATGCTCTATCGCCCCTGGCGGGCCGAGCACCAGGGCCGGAGCGTGCAAATCATCTTCCGCGACCACGCGATGAGCGACCAGATCGGCTTCCATTACCAGCGGTTCGACACCGATCACGCCGTGGAAGACTTCATCGGGAAGGTGGAAGCCATCGGCCGGGCCACGCGGACCAATGCCGGCCAACGCCCCACGTTGGTGAGCATCATCCTCGACGGGGAGAACTGCTGGGAATACTACCCCAACGGGGGCGTCGACTTCCTCCGCCGTCTCTACCGCCGCGTCGTCGACCACCCGAAGATCACTCCCGTGCAGGTCAGCGAGTACCTGGAGCGCTACCCCGCCGCCGACCGGCTCGGGGCGTTCTTCCCGGGGAGCTGGATCCAACACAACTTCGGCATCTGGATCGGTCACCCGGAATGCAACCGAGCCTGGGACCTTCTGCACGAGACGCGGCGGTTCCTCGTGGAGGCCCGAGGCATCAAGTCCGCAGAGAAGGTCAAGGCCGCCCGCCGCGAGCTCATGATCGCCGAGGGGAGCGACTGGTTCTGGTGGTTCGGCGACAGTCACCAGAGCGCCCAGGACGTGGTTTTCGACCGCCTCTTCCGCAAGCACCTCCAGAACGTCTACACGCTGCTCGACGAACCGGCTCCTCCGGAGTTGGCGCGGCCGATCAGCCAGGGCCATCCCCACGGGCGCCTGCACACCGAGCCGACGAGCCTGCTCAAGGTGAAGATCGACGGGCGGCGGACCTACTTCGAGTGGATCAACGCCGGGCACCACGTCTGCGAGGGACCGCGGGGGGCGATGGCCCTGGCCGAAAAGGGGCGCATCAGCGACCTCTACTTCGGGTTCGACGAGCAACGGTTGCTCATCCGCCTGGATACGCGGGGCGGTCCCGCCCGCGAGCGACTGGTGGGCATCGACGCCGTGGCGGTGGTCTATTACCAGCCGGAGGGTTATCGTTTGGAAATCGTCCAGCCGGCACTGCGGAATCCGCGGGCGAGCCTCTGCCGCAACGGGGTGGTGGTCGGCAGTTCGCGGGTCGAGGCTGCGGGCGACGTCCTGCTCGAAGTGGGCGTCCCGCTTCGCGCCCTGGGAACGACCACCGACGACCCCATCCATTTTTGCGTCGAGCTCCTCGAGGGGGAGCAATCGGTCGAACGCGTGCCCCACGAGGGGGCCATCGAGACCACCGTTCCCCCGCCCGATTTCGAGCTCATTATGTGGCAGGCTTGAGAACCTGAGTCCTCCCATGCCCGATCTGCGAAAAGACCCCATCGTCGGCCGCTGGGTGATCGTGGCCAAGAGCCGCGCCAAGCGGCCCTACGACTTCGACTCCACCCCCCAGCGCCGCCGCGGACAGTTCTGCCCCTTCTGCGAAGGGAACGAGGACATGACCCCGGACGAGATCATCGCCTACCGGCGACCGGGATCGCAGGTGAACCGGGAGGGGTGGCGGGTCCGCGTGGTCCCCAACAAGTTCCCCGCCTTGGAAATCGAAGGGGAACTCCACAAGCGGGGGGAGGGGATCTACGACATGATGCGCGGCGTCGGGGCGCACGAGGTGATCATCGAGTCCCCCCGCCACCTGGTGAGCACCTCGGAACTGACCGACGAAGAGCTCCGCGAGGTCCTCTGGGTCTACCGGGACCGCCTCGTCGACATCAAGAAGGACCCGCGGCTCGTCTACGGGATGATCTTCAAAAACGTGGGGGCGGCGGCGGGGGCCTCGCTGGAACACAGCCACAGTCAGCTCATCGTCACCCCCATCGTTCCCATCAACGTCTGGGAGGAGATGACCGGGTCGCTGGAATTTTTCCGCTACCGCGGGCGGTGTGTCTACTGCGACATGATCCAGCAGGAATTGGCCACGGAAAAGCGGGTCGTGGTCGATACCCCGGGCTTTCTCGCCTTCTGCCCCTTCGCCAGCCGCTTTCCCTTCGAGACGTGGATTCTCCCCAAGGTCCACTCCAGCCACTTCGAGAACATCCAGAAGAACGGCGTCGACGAGCTCTCGGGCATCACGCGGCAGGTAATCGGCAAGATCGAGGCCGCCCTGGACCAACCCGCCTACAATTACATCATCCACACGGCCCCATTTGACACTCAGGAGCTTGGGCATTATCACTGGCATCTGGAGATTATGCCTAGTTTGACCAGAGCGGCCGGTTTCGAATGGGGGACCGGCTTCTATATCAATCCGGTTCCGCCCGAGAGTGCCGCGGCGTTCCTCCGGGAGGTGGATTTCGAGCCCATGACGCCGCAAAATATTCCAACCAGAGGAACTGGATAATCCAGGGCGCGGCTGCCGATTAACCACCTGGGGCATCTGGCGAGAGCTTGCTGCAGAGGCAAGACGTAGCACGCGAGTACGGCCGCGCACGGCTCCGCCGATCCAACGCTCACCTTGTCCCCGCCGCCAGGACGCGGGGGCAGCCGCACCCTTCCCTCCACGCCCTCCAGCCCAAACCGATGTCGCATCCCATCCGCTTCGCCCTGGTACTCCACAACCACCAACCGATCGGCAACTTCGACGACGTCTTCGAAAACGCCTACCAGGACAGCTACCTTCCCTTCCTGGAGGTCTTTCGCCGCTTCGAACCCTTGAAGGTCTCACTGCACACCAGCGGCTCGCTGATGGAGTGGATGGAGGCCCGCCACGGCGAGTACGTCGACCAGCTCGCCGATCTCGTGGCCCGGGGGCGGGTCGAGATCATCGGCGGCCCCTACTACGAACCGATTCTGGCGATGCTCCCCTCGCGGGACCGTGTCGGCCAGACGTGCAGCTACACCCGCTTCCTGGAGAAGCGCCTGGGGGCCACGGTCCGCGGCATGTGGGTCCCCGAACGGGTCTGGGAGCAGTCCTACGTCCGCGACCTCGTGGCGGCGGGCATGGAATACACGGTGCTCGACGACTTCCACTTCAAGGCCGCGGGCCTCGACGAGGAACAGCTCGCCGGCCACTTCGCCACCGAGGACGACGGGCGGGTGATGTCGGTCTTCCCCGGGAGCGAGCGGCTGCGATACCTGATCCCCTTTGCCGACCCCCAGCAGACGATCGACTACCTCGGCGAAATCGCCCAGCGGCAGGGCGACGCCGTGGTCGTCTTCGGCGACGATGGAGAGAAGTTCGGCACCTGGCCGGGAACCCGCAAGCACGTCTACGAAGACGGCTGGCTGGAACGCTTCTTCACGGCCCTGGTGGAGAACGCCGACTGGCTCCATACCTGCACGCTCGCCGATGCGGTCGATCACCTGGCACCCCGCGGCAAGGTCTACCTTCCCGACTGCAGCTACCGGGAGATGACCGAGTGGGCCCTCCCCACGGAGAAGTACGTCGAGTTCGAGCGGCTCCGCTGCGACCTCGGTGGCGACGAGCGCTTCGAGCGGCTCACGCAGTTCGTCCGCGGCGGCACCTGGCGGAACTTCCGCGTCAAGTATTCTGAGGCCAACGAGATGTATGCCCGCATGATGGCCGTCAGCCGCCGGCTGGAAGACGCCATGGAGACGGGCCTGGCGGTGGAGGGCCGCGAAGTCGATCCGGCCGAGCAATCCCAGTTGCTCGACCGGGCCCGGGGCGAGCTCTACCGGGGACAGTGCAACTGCGGCTACTGGCACGGCGCCTTCGGGGGCATCTATCTGCCGCACTTGCGCAGCGCCGTCTTCGAGAACCTCATCGCCGCCGACACGCTCTTGGATCGCGCCGCGGGCCGCGGCGAGCGGTGGGTCGAGGCCCGCGCCGACGACTTCGACTTCGACGGCTGCCGCGAAATCCAACTGGCCAACGGCGGCCTGCTGGCCCTGATCGATCCGGCCCGGGGCGGACATCTCTACGAGTTCGATGTCCGCGCCGTCCACCGCAACCTCCTGGCGACCATGACGCGCCGCCCCGAGGCCTACCACCTGAAGGTCGTCGAGGGGAGCCGCCAGGGGGACGGTCACTGCGCCAGCATCCACGAGCGCCTGGTCTTCAAGCAGGACGGGCTGGACCAGCGGATCCAATACGATTCCTATCCCCGCAAGAGCCTGGTGGACCTCTTCTATGAAGACTCGGCCTCACTGGAGGCCGTCGCCGCTTCGTCCGCCCGGCAGCTTGGCGACTTCGCGACAGGCCCCTATCAGGCCCGCATCCGCCGCAGCCCCGACCGGGTGCAGGCCCTGCTCGCCCGCGAGGGTCTGGTCGATGGGCTCCCCGTCAAGATCACCAAGGGGGTCACGCTCCGCGCCGGCAACTCCGAGATGGAGATCGCCTACCTGCTCGAGGGTCTCCCTCACGGCCGCCCCCTGCACTTTGCGGTGGAGATGAACTTCGCCGGACTGCCCGCCGGGGCCGAGGACCGCTACTTCCTCGATGGAGGCGGCCGCCGGCTGGGGCACCTCGGCAGCCGACTGGACCTGACGGACGTCGAGGGGCTGGAGCTGGTCGACGAGTGGCTCGGGTTGTCAGTCGCTCTCCGCGCTTCGCGGCCGACCCATTTCTGGACGTTTCCGGTGGAGACGGTAAGCCAGTCGGAGGGGGGGTTCGAGCTGGTCCACCAGTCCGTCGCCGTCCAGCCGCGGTGGTTTGTCACGGGCGACGCCACGGGCCGCTGGAGCGTCACATTGCGGCTGGCCTGCGAAGCCCACCGCGCCGGGAACCCTACCGAGCCCCATACGGC
>SLBP01000113.1:0-9994 GCA_007126245.1 Planctomycetales bacterium | reverse complement strand
GCCGTCGCCCCCACCCAGGTTGCGGCCCTCATCCTCGGCGAGCACGGCGAGAGCATGGTCCCGATCTTCTCTAGTGCCACCATCGGCGGGCTGCCGCTGGACAAGTTCCCCGGCTGGGACCCGCCTGCCGCCAGCGACGTCGTCGAGCGCACCCGCGGCGCCGGCGCCGCCGTGATCCGCGGCAAGGGGGGCGCGGGCTTCGCCGTGGGCGTGGCCATTGCCGAGTTCGTGCACGCCGTGGCCCTCGACAGCCGCCGCCTGCTCCCCGTCTCCACTCTCCAGAACGGCTGTTACGGGGTGCGCGACGTGGCCCTCTCCGTCCCTACGGTCGTTGGCCGCCAGGGCGTCGTCGCCACGCAGGAGATTGCCCTCTGGCCCAAGGAGTTCCAGGGGATGAAGAAGTCGGCCACCGTGCTCCGGCAGACGCTCTCGCAGATCGCCGTCACGTAGGCGTGACCGGGCGATGGCGATTCTTTCCAGCGAGGGTTGACTTGCGGAGAATGAAGCACATAATAACATGAGAATAGTTGGTTTGTCGCCGCCAAGCTGCCCAGCTCCCTGTAGGGCGGACATCCTGTCCACTACCTGAAGCACATTAACAGCATTCTTTATTGCCACAAATACGGATAATGACATGCGATTTACCCATTCATCCGCCCCGGCCCCGCACTCCCCGATCTCTCCGCCGCCCGCGGGGAATCACGCCGCCGTGCCTGGGGCCGCAACCGGCTGCGAAGATCCGATTCGCGCCCAAGACACCCCGGCCGACGTGATCGATCGGCATCCCGAGCTCCTGGAGACCTTCCTGGCCCACGGCTTCCGGCCCCTGGCCAACCCCATGGTCCGCAAGCAACTCGGCCGCGTCGTGACGCTTGCCACCGCCTGCCAGCGGATGGGCGTCGACCTCGACGCGTTCCTGGCCGCGCTCAACGCCCGCTGCCGTGCGGAAGCGGCTCCGGAATCTTCGGGCAAGTGAGATGCCGGCGTTCGTAACCGTTCGCGGGCCGGCCGGGGGCTGGTCCGTTTTTCGGCCAATAGACCCTGTCTTTAGCGACCGCCGATGCCCAAAAAAGATCTGTCCCCTTACCCAACCCGCCGCGCCGGCCGAAGGGGACAGTCCCATTTTCGCGGCCGAATAGCGCCGTCCACGAGGAACACCCTCTACGGCCGCGAAAATCGGGACAGTCCCCCGTGAACGGTTACCGGCGTTCGGCAGCTCCCCGACTTTCCCGCAGCAATCACCCGCCAGCAACGGACCCGCTCATGCCGCGAACCGTGCCAGGCCAGCCGGGAGCGTGCTCCACCCGGTCGAGCAGCGATCGGACAATCCATTCCTCGAGCTCTCCCGCCCCTGCGCGAGGTCCTCGCCGCGAAGACTTCGCCCACAGCCCCTTCGTGGTCTTCTACGAGCTGACGCAGGCCTGCGACCTCGTCTGCGAGCACTGCCGGGCGTGCGCCCAGCCGCTCCGCGACCCGGACGAGCTCTCCGAGGCGCAGTCGCGCGGCCTGATCGACGAGCTCGCCCGCTTTCCGAGGCCGCCGCTGCTGGTCTTCACCGGCGGCGATCCCCTGAAGCGGCCCGACGTCTACGACCTTGTCGAGCACGGCGTCGCCCGCGGGCTGGAAGTGGCGATGACCCCCTCGGCCACGCCCCTGGTGACCGCCGAGGCACTCGAGCGCCTCCACGATGCCGGCCTCCACCGCCTGGCGGTAAGCCTCGACGGCGTCGACGCTGCGACGCACGACGCCTTCCGCGGCGTCGCCGGCAGCTTCGCCCGCACGCGCGAAATCATGGCCGACGCCCGCCGCCTGGGCCTGCCCCTGCAGGCCAACACCACGGTGACGGCGACCAACGTCCACCAGATCGACGCCCTCGCCGAGCTCCTCGCCGGCGAGGCGATCGTCCTCTGGTCGGTCTTCTTTCTCGTCCCCGTCGGCCGCGGCGAACCGTTGGCGCGGATCGCCCCGCCCGAGCACGAGGAGGCCTTCGCCCGCCTCTGGTTCCATGCGCAGAGGCAGCCGTACGGCATCAAGACCACCGAGGCGCCGCACTACCGCCGCTTCGTCCTCCGCGCCCGCGGCAACCCCCAGGCCGCGCCGGCGGCGGTGGCCCCCGGCCAGCGTCAGCGGGCCCCTTTGGGCATCAACGACGGCAAGGGAATCCTCTTCATCAGCCACCGCGGGGCGATCTATCCGAGCGGGTTTCTCCCGGTAGTCTGCGGGCGCTTCCCGCGCGACTCGGTGGTCGAGACCTATCAGCAGTCCCCCTTCTTCCGCATGCTCCGCGACGGCAACCGCCTTAGGGGCAAGTGCGGCCGCTGCGAGTTCCGCCACGTCTGCGGCGGCAGCCGCGCCCGCGCCTACGCGCTGACCGGCGACCTCCTGGCGGCCGAACCCGATTGTACCTATCAGCCGAAATAGTCCGTTGTCAGTCGGACGCGCCGGAGGCGCGTGGTGCGGCGTCTTGGACGCTTCGGTCGATCCGTCAGATACCAGCCATTCGTTCCCAACTCCCGTTCCCCTCGAAGCCCCGGTGAAGCAGAGCTTCGCGGATGTGCGTTTTCCAAGCTGGAGCTTGGGAACGAGTGAGGCCCTCGGCTCGCAAGCCCTTGGAGTTGGCCACCAGCAATGCCTGAGCGGCAGGCGGCGGGAGCATCCGTCTCTCGCCGCCGCCACACCTGATGCAGGAAGAAACGCTCGAGCCCCGACCGAAGAGGGAGCACCGCCTCGCCGCCTCTCCCCCGCGGCGGGGCTCGAGCGTCTTCTGCCTGCCCGTCAGGCGATCGTAACCGCCGGGTCGAGGTAGACGTCCTGGACGGCATGGAGCAGGTCGACTCCCTCGGGCATCGAGCGTTGGAAGGCCTTGCGGCCGGAGATCAGCCCCGTGCCGCCGGCGCGCTTGTTGATCACGGCGGTACGCACGGCCTCGCGGAGATCGTCCTTTCCGGAGGCTCCCCCCGAGTTGATCAGTCCGATGCGCCCCATATAGCAATTGGCCACCTGGTAGCGCGTCAGGTCGATGGGATGCTCGGAAGCGAGGGCGTCGAACATCTCCGGCCGGTGCTTCCCGAAGCCGACGGCCGGGAACCCGCCGTTGTTGGTGGGCAGCTTCTGCTTGATCAGATCGGCCTCGATGGTCACACCCAGGTGATTGGCCTGCCCGGTCAGGTCGGCGGCCGTGTGGTAGTCGGTCCCCTCGTGCTTGAAGGAAGCGTTGCGGAGGTAGCACCAGAGGATCGTGGCCATACCCAGGGAATGGGCACGGGCGAAGGCCGCCGAGATCTCCTCGATCTGCCGGCTCGACTCCGGCGAGCCGAAATAGATGGTCGCTCCCACCGCCGCGGCACCCAGGTCGTGCGCCTGGTCGACGCTCCCGAAGAGCCGCTGGTCGTACTTGTTCGGGTAGGTGAGGAGCTCGTTATGGTTGATCTTCACGACGAAGGGGATCTTGTGGGCGTACTTCCGGGCCACGATCCCCATCACCCCCAGCGTCGAGGCGACGGCGTTGCAGCCGCCGTCCATCGCCAGGCGAACGATGTTCTCCGGGTCGAAGTACTCGGGGTTGGGCGCGAACGAGGCGCCGGCGGTATGCTCGATTCCCTGGTCGACCGGCAGGATCGACAGGTAGCCGCTCCCCGCAAGCCGGCCGTGGCCGAAAATCCGCTGCAGGTTCGTGAGGACGCGGTTGTCGCGGTCCGAGGCAGCGAAGATGCGGTCGACAAAGTCCGGTCCGGGGAGGTGCAGCCGCTGACGAGCGATCGTCCGGCACTCGTGCTCCAAGAGCGCTTGGCCCTCCTTGCCGAGCAGGTCCTCGATCCGAGACATGTTGGCTTGAATAGTCACGGGAAGGTCTCCTTTTCTTCGGCAGCGTAATGGTGCTTCCGCCGTCTGTGGGGAGGATGCCTTCGGGGGGGGAGGGAAAGCGGTTGATCTCGTTCCCTGCACTTCAGCGCGCGAGCTCCGCCTCCTGCCGCGCAGGGAGGCGCGGTGGCGCGGCCGGATATCACCGCCGCTCGAATAGCACGTGCAAATGCCGTTCCAGAATGGCTTGCCTGCCCTGCTGCGGCCGAAGGTGGCCTGCCCCAGGAGAGACCGACCACGAGGAGCACTGCCCCCGTAACCCAAGTCTCCCATCCTCTCAGCGGATGCGGCGAGCCACAGAACCGATGCGTGGAACGCCCCATGGACGCGCGGGAAGCTTCACGACGGGTTGTCGTTTGTGCAAGTCACCGTGTCGCACGGCTTTCCAACCGCCCTGTAGGACGGATCGCCGATCCGTTCTCCAAACCGTCCCCGAGAGCTCCGACTATCCCCTACTGCGCTTCCTCTCCCCGCTCCGGCCAGAGGTCGCGCTCGGCCGCCGCGCGGATGAGGTCGAGCGCGTCCTCGGCCAACAGGTATCCCTCCCGCTCGAGCTCCATGGCCGCCTCCGTAACGCGGGCGAGATACTCGGCGCGGCTGGGGTAGCGCTCGAGGACGGACGGGCGAGGATCGGAGGTCGCCGCGCGCTGCTGGTCGGTCTGCGGGAACTCGAGGTAGCTGCCGTCGAGGCCGGCGAGCAACCCCTCCGCACCGTGCCCTGCGGCGCGGAGGCTCCAACCGGTATAGGTGGCCAGGGGGACGGCGACGTCGGGCAGGCGGATGCCCGCCAACTCGTTGCCGTCGCGGTCCACCATCGGCACCAGGGACCCGTACGGCTCGCCTACCTCGGGCGGGACCGTATCGGCGATCCCCTCGCCCTCCCAGCGGGGGCCGAAATCGAGCCTCGGCGGCTGGTAGCAGGTACTCGGCGTCTCGACGCCGGGTATCGCCGGGAAGGCCTCGCGGAAGCGCTCGACCGGGACCAGCGTCCCCTCATCGATCCGTGGGTAGCGGCTCTCCGGGGGCTCGCGGCCTTCGGTGACCCAGCGGTCGAGGGCCACCAGGAGCGCCCGGAGCACCGGTGGCCGGTGTCGCAGGGGATTCCTCGGCGTCTGGCCGATCCCCGGCGTGGGCGGCTGCGCACCGAGGTGGCCGCTGCCGGCAATCAGGTAGATCCGCACCCGCGGGTCAAGCGGCGCATCCTCCCGGCCGGCGGCGTCGGTGTGCAAGAGCGAGGCCCCGCGAGACCCGTACTCCGTCGAGCTCTGCACGAAGAAGAGCTTGGGTACGTGTCCGGCCTCGCGGGCGCGGGCGAGGATGTCGCCCTCCTCGCCGGTGACCGGGTCCCGCTGCGCCACCGTGGTGAAGGGGAACGCCTCCGAGCCGCAGAGGCGGTCGCGGTGGTCTGTCGCGTAGAGCGTGGCCAGCCCGAAGCGGTGGTTGAACAGCCCCCGTCCCGATCCGGCGACGTGGGCGACGGCGCCCTCGAAGACGATCCGCCCGGCGGCGTCGGTGTTGAATCCGTCGTAGACGAAGTGGTTCACCAGGCGCCCCGACTGCGAGATGCCGAACAGGTAGGCGTGGTCGACCGCGCCGGCCACGGGGTTGGCGGTTCCCTCTGCGTCGGCCTCTTCGTAGCGAAAGAAGGAGATGGCGTCGCGGATGGCCGCCATCCCCAGCCCCGCCACCCGCGGCCCCTCGGCCGTGTAGACGAGGTCGTACAGCCACCCCGGGCGGAGGCCGCCGTCGACGTAGAGGCTCCGCGGATCGGGCACCGCGCGGCCCTCCTCCCAGCGGGCGAAGCGCCACTGGTCGCGCGGCACCTCGATGCCCTCCGCGTCGCGATGGGGCCGCTTGACCAGCTTCGCCTCGGGGTCGTCGATGTCGACCGTGGGGTAGGCCGCCGCCACGCCCCAGGGGCTCCACCCGAACGTCCAGCTCTGCTCCGGCGCATCGACAGAGATCTCGAGGTGGACCCTGCCGCGCACGGGCCGGCCCTCTTCCTGGGCGATCGGCAAGCCGATGAGGAGCCGGTCGGTGCCGTCGTCGACGACGTCGCCGTTCCAGCCCGACCAGAGCAGCGTGTATCCCTGCCGCATGAGAAAGCCGTTGCCGGCGTCCGCGGCCGTCCGCGGGTCGTTGGTCCGCTCACCCTCGTTGAAGGTCCAGAGCGAGAGGAGGTTGCCGCGGTTGGTCACGTCGTAGAGGATGCGGCGGTTGCCGCGCGCCGGGTCGAGCGGCCGGAGCATGAAGAAGTCGCTCCAGAAGGCGACCCGCCCCCGCGCGTTCCGCGGCGCCAGCCGCAGATCGGCGATGTTCCCGTTCGCCGGGTCGTCCGGATCCACCTCCAGGTGGAGGCGGCCGCGAATCGCCTCGTACGGCCCCACGGAGCCGAAGGCCTCGCCCTCGGCGAAAGGCCGGCGCTCGTGGACTTCCATGCGGACGACCGCCGCTTCGGCCGCGCCCTGCTGGAGAGGCCATTGGCATATCGCCAGTGCGAGCGCTACCCACGGCCACAACGGCGTGCCGAGACCCTTCGTGCGATTCACGCGATCACCTGGACGGAGCATCAGACCTTCCCCCATTTCCGGAGCACCTCGAGGCAGTAGGCGACCGACTCGAGCGGCGGCTTTTCGTGGCGGTATTGCTCGACGATGTACCATTCGGTCCCGCCGACCGTCTCGCAGGCCTCGAAGACCGCTTCCCAGGGGACCTCTCCTTCGCCGAAGGGCCCGCCGTGCTCCTTCAGGTGGATCGTCCTCGTCCGCCCGGGATACCTGCGGATGAGCGCCACCGGGTCGGCTCCCCCCTCGACGACGCTGCCCGTGTCGATCTGCTGGACGAAGTCGTCCGGGGTGCTCGAGAAGACGAGGTCCCAGGGGAGCGTGCCGTCGTCGAAGGGGTGGAAGTCGGCGGTGTCGGACTGGGTGCAGTTGTGGAAGCCGATGAGCATCCCTTGGGGACGTGCCCGCACGGCCGCCTCGGTCAGCGCCCGCGCGGCCCGCTCCCACCCGGCCCGCGTGCCGGTGTACTCCTCACCGAGGCTGGCCACGATGAGGTACTTGTTCCCCAGCGCCTGGTTGAACTCGATCGTCTCCTTCAGCGCATCGCCGAGGACGGCGTCGATGCCGACATGCGAGCCGCAGCAGGCCAGGCCCGCATCGGCGAGCATCGTGCGGAGCTCGGCGGCGCTGCGGCCGTAATAGCCGGCGAACTCGACGCCCCGGTAACCCATCCCGGCAATCGCCGCAAGGGTCCCCACCAGGTCGTCGGCCGCCTCCTCCTGGACGGAATAGAGCTGCAGGCCGACGGGGATCCGCTTTCCCTCCTCGGCAAACGTGCGGGCGAGGCGGGCACCGCGGGCCAGGGAGAGGAACGCTGCCCCCCCACTGCCGGCTTTAAGGAGATCGCGTCGCGTCAGGCTGGGCATCGGTTGTTCCTCGATGAAGGTCCAAGGGTTTCCAGGGCTAGGATCACGGCATCTCCGGGCGGGCTCCTCGAAGGGAGATGGGCGATGACGGCTAGATCGCGGCAAGCCGCATGACGAAGACGATTGCAACGGCAAGCAGAATGAGGAGATCGATGGCGATGCCGACCCAGCCGATGATAATCCCGGCCGTGGCCAAACCCTCGCCGGTGAGCTGCCCTTGAGACTGTTCGATCTCGCTCCTGGCGATGTGGCCGAGCACGATGCCGGCAATCTGGCCCACGAAGAAGCAGACCATCAGCCCGGCGGCGGAGCAGACCAGCGAGGCGATGGCCTTGCCCGATGTCGGGGGTTGCCATGCCATGGGTGCCTGGGGAGGCGGGCTGTAGAGCATTTCCCCACAGGCCGCACACTTCCAGGCACCCTCCTCGTTCGCTTGGCCGCATTTATGGCAGTACACCGTCGTCCCCTTGCTGTGGGTCTCGCCGCAGGCACCACCCCACCGCCCCATCCCCGAGCCGCCCGCGCGCCCCGCCGCAGCCGACTCCCCGCCGATCAACCACCATGGTAACCACAACCCCTCCCCCCCAGCAACGCTCCGCCCCCTCCGCCCGCACGCAGTACCGACCGCCGATCCGCCCCCAGCGTGCCGGTGCCGGGCGGCGGTATGGCGGGGGACATAGTGCACGGTGATGGATTCTCCGTTATCCTAAATGGGGTCGGTAGGCGTATGCGTCGGAACGCGCCCTCAGCACGATCCGCCGTGGGGGCCCGCGCCGAGGACCACGCCCGGGGTGATCGTCTCGTCCGCCGGGACCTCCGTGCCAACCGGGAGACCGACGCAGGACGTGCGATGAAGACCATCTGCTCGCAGGCCCGAGAGGAGGGAGAGTCATGAAAGACGAACTGACACGGCGCGGCTTCGTCCGATCGATCGCGGCAGGTTCCGCCGCCGGCGCGTGGCTGGGCGCATCGCAGGCCCCCGCGGCCCGGGTCGCCGCGGCAGACCAGCCGGCGCTCCTGGGAGGCACACCGGTGCATGGGGGCGGCTGGCCCGGATGGCCGCAGTGGAACGAATCGTGGGAGCCCGAGATCGTCGAAGTGCTCCGCAGCGGCGCCTGGTCCGGCGGCGCGGGGAAGGTGACGGATTTCGAAGCCGCCTACGCGGGGCTGCTGGACGCCGAGGGCTGCGTGGCGGTGGCCAGCGGGACGACGGCGCTGATCACCGCCCTCCACGTCATGGGGGTGGACGCCGGCGACGAAGTGATCACCTCGCCCTTCACCTTCATCGCCACCTACAACTCGATCCTCATGCACAAAGCGCTGCCCGTGTTCGCCGACACGGATCCGGCCACGCTGAACATGGATCCGGCGTCGATCGAGAGCCGGATCACGGAGCGCACCCGGGCCATCCTGCCGGTGCACATCTACGGCATGCCCTGCGAGATGGACGCCATCAATGCCATCGCCGAGAAGCACGGCCTGGCCGTGATCGAGGACGCCTGCCAGGCTTGGCTGGCGGATTACCAGGGCCGCAAGTGCGGCACGCTGGGGGACCTGGGATGCTTCAGCTTCCAGAACTCCAAGCACATTGCTGCCGGCGAGGGGGGGGCCGTGACGAGCAACAACGAGGAGCTGCTCGACCGCTGCCGCGCCTTCCACGACGTGGGCCGCGCCACGGGCACGTTTCAGGGGAGAGGCCATTTCACGCGGGGGAGCAATTTCCGCATGATGCACTACCCCGCCGCCCTGCTCCGGCAGCAGATCGACAAGCTGATCGGGGAGACCCAGCGCCGGCAGGAAAACGGCGACCGCTTGACGGCCGGTCTGGCGGGCATCCCCGGCATCCAGCCGGTGCGGCTGCCGGAGAACAGCCGCGCGGTCTGGCATCTCTACCCGTTCCGCTACGACCCGGCCCAGTTCAACGGCCTGCCGCGGGGGAGGTTCGTGCAGGCGCTGCGCGCCGAGGGGATCCCCTGCGGCGGCGGCTATCAGGAGCAGTATTACGACGGCCTGCTGGACGAGGCCATCAACTCCCGCGGCTTCCAGCGGCTCTTCCCCGCGGCGCGGCTGAAGGCCTATCGCGACAGCTTCCAGGAGCTCCGCGGCAACAAGCAGGTCTGCGAGACCACCGTCACCTTGTTCCACACGCTGCTGCTGGCCGACGGCAGCGACGTGGAACGCATCGTCGAGGCGGTGGGGAAGATCCACGCCCACAGTGCCGCCCTGTCGTCGTAGCGGCGGATTCCCGGGCGGCCGGTGGCGGGCGGGAACGCCGCGGCCGTCACGGGAGAGAACGAGCCCAAGATTCGAGAGGAGAGGAGTTGTATGTCAGCCAACGGCAAGCTCTCGCGGCGCCGGCTTCTCGGCCAGGCCTTAGGAGCGGCGGCGGTATCGTTCGCGGGTTGCCCCAGTCCCCTGACCGGCCCGACCGCGCCGCCTTCCGGAGAGGAGGCTTCTCCGGCATCGGCGGAGGATGTAAGCCCCAACGACCAGGTCGGCGTGGGGATCATCGGCTGCGGCCGGCGCAACGGGCAACTGGTCGTCGGCATAGGCGGCCAGGGCCCAATCCCGCCCCATGCCCGCATCGTGGCCAAAAACAATGCACGCGATATATAGTGGAAAATCAAACCGGATTTTCGAAATTGAATCGAATGAAGGAGATGTGGAAATTTTTATTGCTACTTGATCATAATGCCGTGACAT
>SLBP01000102.1:0-10238 GCA_007126245.1 Planctomycetales bacterium | reverse complement strand
GCGCGCGACGCCTTCAGCGGGGTCCGCTTGTGGGAGCGCGAGGTTTCGCCCTGGGAGTACCACCTGCGGGATTTCCGCAGCGGTCCGGCCGATCTGGCCCGACGGCTGGTGGCCGTCGGAGATCGCGTTTACGTGACCCTCGGCTACGACCGGCCCGTCAGCGCCCTGGACGGGGCGACGGGCGAAACCATCCGCACCTATGCGGGCACGGAAGGCACCCTGGAGATCCTGTACGATGAGGGGAGGCTTCTCCTGGTGCGGGGCGAGCTGCAGGAAGACTGGCTGGCGGAGAAGGCCAAGGAGATCGTCAGCCAGGAGGACTACCACCCGCCGTTCGAGAGGAATACGCCCCCGGCCCGCCCAAAGCAGGTCGTGGCCGTGGCGGCGGATACGGGAGAGCGCCTTTGGGCCAACTCCGAGGCCTACACGCGCGAATTGATGCCCTCGACGCTTGCCGCTTCCGCGGGAGGTGTGTATTTCCAGAATGCAGACGCGATCGTCTGCCTGGATGCGGGCACCGGCCGCCTGAAGTGGCGGTCGCCGCGGCCCGTCCACCGCACGCGGCTGGCCTGGTCGACACCGACGCTGGTGGTCCACGACGGCGTCGTCTTCTCCGCCGACCGCCGCGCGGTGGAGACCGACGGCGAACTCTTCTGGATTCCCAGCGGCGGCTACCACGAATACATTCGCGGCGAGGGCGCCGAGGGCGAACTGATCGCCTTCGACGCCGCGACGGGCGAGCGACTCTGGAGCTGCCCCGCCTACGAAGGATTCAACGCGCCTGTCGACGTGATGATTGCCGACGGCCTGCTGTGGACCGGCCGCTATGCGTGGGGCAACGACCCCGGGATCACCGAAGCCCGCGATCCGAAGACGGGCGAAGTGCGCCGGCAGCGCCCGGCGGACCAGGAGTCCCTGCCGCCGATGGGCCATGCCCGATGCCACCGCGCGAAAGCGACCGAACGTTTCCTGATCCTGGGTCGTCGGGGCGTGGAGTTCGTGGACCTCGAAAGCGGCCACATCACGGCCAACTTCTGGGTGCGCGGCATCTGCCAGTATGGCGTCATGCCTGCCAACGGCCTGCTTTTCGTCCCCCCGCATACATGCGCCTGCAACTACAGCGACATGCTGAAGTCCGGGTTCATGGCCCTGGCCCCGGAGCGCGCGGCGGCGAACCCGGCTCCGTCCGATGCCTCGGCCCTCGAACGAGGCCCCGCCTACGGCTGGGAGCCCCCGCTCCGCGCCGCCGATCCGGACGACTGGCCGACCCATCGCGGCAATCCGTCGCGGAGCGGCGCGACGGCCGAGGATGTCGCGGACGATTTGAAGATCGTCTGGCAGACGGACCTCGCCGGCGAACTGACCAGTCCGGTCGTTGCCGAAGGTGTGCTGCTGGCGGCCGCTTCCGACGCGCACCGCCTCTACGCGCTCGACGCCCTCGACGGGCGGGTCCTTTGGACCTGGACCGGGGGCGCCCGCATCGACTCGCCGCCGACGATCGACCGGGGGCGCGCCCTGTTCGGTTCGGCCGATGGCTGGGTCTACTGCCTGCGTCTGGAGGACGGAGCGCTGATCTGGCGGTTCCGCGGCGCCCCGCAGGACCGCCAAATCGTCGTCGAAGAGCAACTCGAATCGGTATGGCCCGTCCCGGGCAGCGTGCTGGTGGTCGACGCAGACGCCTATTTCGTCGCGGGTCGGAACAGCTACCTCGACGGCGGAATGTTCCTGTACCGGTTGGACGCCGCCACGGGCGAAGTGCGCGGCGCGGCTCGACTGGAGGTCGATCCGGCACGCCGCGACGCGGGCGTCGCCTCCGGCGGCCACCTCCCCGACATCCTCGCCTCCGACGGCCGATCGCTCTTCCTGCGCAGCGCGCGGTTCGATCTCGAGCTGCGCCGACAGGAGGACGACGTGGCCCACCTGTTCAGCCCCGTGGGGTTCCTGGACGACACCTGGTGGCACCGAAGCTACTGGCAGGTCGGCACGTTCATGGGCAGCGGCTGGGGCGGTTGGCCCCGGGCAGGACAACAGGCGCCGGCGGGACGGCTGCTGGTGACCGACGGTTCGCGGGTCTTCGGCTTCGGCCGCAACCAGTACCACAATCCCGGCGCGCACGTGGGGATCGACGCCGGGGGCGTGTGGGGGCCGATCGGCGAGGGACTGGGGCGCTGGACGTATTACCACCTCTTCGGGCAGTCGCTCGCCGGGCCCACCGCCGAAGCGCTGCGCCGCGGGGCCGAGCCGCCGCCAAGCGAAGGGGACTGGACGCGGCGGATTTCCGTGCTCGGCCGGGCCATGGTGTTGGCCGGCCCCACGCTGCTGGTGGCCGGCCCCGAGGCGCCGGTCGACCGCATCCCCCATGATCCGAGCGAAGTCGACCCCATTGCCGCAGCGCTCGAGACCGAGCGCGGCGGTCGCCTGCTCGCCGTTTCGACCGCCGACGGCAGCACCACGGTGGAGTTCGATCTGCCCAGTCCGCCGGTTTTCGACGGCATGGCGGCTGCCCAAGGCCGCTTGTACCTCTCGACGAAGCTCGGCAAGGTCGTCTGTGTGGGGCCTCCCCAATGACGGCCGCCGCCGGCGCGGACGACAAGCCCCGCAGAGCCCGCGCCGGCTGTCCCGCGCCCGGACGGTGGCCGCGCCGCCGGAACGCATCGCCGTGGGGGGTACGCGCCGTGCCTCGGTGGGCAGGAAGAAGCCGGAGTGAAGCGTGGCCTCCCCGCAAGCCGGAGGAGATCTGCGCGCTCGTCGTGTTCGTAGCCCAAAGGAACGGCTGGGGCCTGGGACGCATCGTGGGCGCGTTGAAGAAGCTGGGATCCCGGTCGCCAAGGGCACGGTGCGGAACATCCCGCTCGAGACGCCTTACGGGGCATCGTCCGCGGCAAAACAGTACACTCGCCCGTCTACCGTGCTCAGGTAGAGGCGGCCGGCGGCGGCGGTGAGGCCGTCGAAGACGGGCGGCGCGTCGAGGGGGTATTCCGCCACCGTCTCGCCTGTGGCGGCCTCGAAGGCCTGGAACAGGGCTCCCCCCGCACCGCGCAGCGCCCGGTCCTGCTCGGACAACCGCGCCTGCGTGGCCGGGTCGTCGAATGCCTGGAAGGCGGCCTCTTCATCGAGGAGGTCGGGGGGACCGGCGACGAACAAGGTCTCGCCCGCCAGCACCATGGCGCGGACCATCATGGGGACGTCGCGGGCCCACTGGTGCGCCACCGTCGCCTGGTCCGGCTGCCGCCTGCCGAGCCGCACGTGCGGCGGCTGCTCGAACTGCATGGCTTCGCCCACCGGGCCCTCGACCACTGCGAACCGCGCCTTGGCCGGCTCGCCGTGATTCCCGGCCGGGGAGTGGTCGCGGACCGTGCCGCCGGCGAAGGTGAGATGGAGGACCTGCCCGTCGCGCGCCGCGGCGCTCAGCGATGCCGCCGGGTCGGCGAGCCGGGCGATCTCTTCCTGCGCGAGGGCGCGGTGGAAGAGCATCACCTCGTCGAGCGCGCCGTGGAAGGGCGTCAGGGGGTCGGGCAGCAACTGGTTCGCCGTGTCGTAGCCGACCTTCATGGGAATCGCCGGGGTGCCGGCCAGCAGGGGGACGCTGTCGGTCGCCCCGGCAGGCCGGCCGTCGACGAACACCTCCATGACGCCGTCCTCGCCGAGCACCCCGGCCACGTGCGTCCACTCGGGCCCGATCGGCTCGTCCCCGGAGGCGATGTGCGTGGTCTCTTTGGTGCGGAGGAGCATCTGCGGCTTTCCGCCGGCGAGAATGAGGGCGAAACCGTGCACGTTGGCCCCGCGGACGAGAATCGTGCCATCCGCAGCGCTGGTCTTCACCCATGCGGCGATTGTCAGGGGCTTGCCCGCCGGATCGAGGCTGGCCGTATTCTCGAAGTGGATGGCCGCGGGCTCGCTCCCCGCGATCGGCTTGACGGCCGAGAAGAGCTGGTTCTCCAGCACGGAGCTCCAGCGGAAATACTCCGGCTTGCGGCCGTAGCCGAAGACGGCGTCGTCGTTGTATACGAGGATGCGGCCCGCGGGCGCGATCTGCCCGGCGCGGAAGCCGCCGATGCCGCCGTGGAAGCCGTCGCCGTAGACCCAGTAGGTGCGGTGGAACCACGAATCGTCGGTGAAGCCGTACGGAGCGAAGAGGTGGGGGTAGCCGCTGTTGCCCGGTCCGAGCACCAGGCGCTCGCCCTCGCGATCCATGACCTGGGAGCGCATGAAGATCCGCTCGCCGTCGCTGGAGAGGATGTCGGGGAGGGCCACCGGCATGTTCAGCCCCCGCACGCGGTCCTGGAGGCTGCCGCCCGTCTCGGGATCGCGGTCGTCGAGGACCTTTTCGCCCAGCAGGCGGCCCGTCTCGGCGTCCAGCCGGCAAAAGCGCAGGCCACCGTCGAGGTACATGGAACGGCCCGCCACCAGCGAGACGACGCCCTCCTCGACGAGGACCGAGCCGTGGACCGGCCAGCTCGATTCGAGTTGATCGTGGACGAGCATCCGCCGATCGGCGGGCGCGGCGCGGAACCGCCAGGCGAGCGCGCCGTCGGCGGCCCGCAGGCAGTAGACGTAGCCGTCGGCCGACCCGAAGAGGAGCCGGCCCCGGTCGTACGTGGGCGGCGAGTCGATGCGCCCGCCTGCCACGAAGCTCCAGAGCCGCGCGCCCGACCCGGCGTCCAGGGCCTGGACGGCGTGGCGGTCGACCTGGGCGACGAAGAGGCGGCCGCCGGCCACGACCGGCTGCGTGAGCCGGCCGCCGAGCGCTGTGGTCCACCCTAGGCGGACGTCCAGCGGCACGGCGGCCGCCGTCGCTCCGCTCCGCCCCGCATCGTGCCGGTAGGTCGGCCAGTCGGCGGGACACGCTTCACCGGCGGCCACGGCGCCGTAGGCCGGCCCGCGCTCCAGGCGCCCCTCCGTGGGAATCGTTTCCGGCAAGGCCCGCGCCGGCGCAGCCGGGGCCAGGGCCACCAGCCCCTTCAGGAGCGCCTCCGAATAGCACGCGCACGGGTGGGGCGGCGCGTACAACAGGCCGTTGGCCGGCATGATGCCGTACAGGCAGGCGCCGCGGACCCAATGATGGATGGTCCACTCCCCCGTCCGCAGATCGACGAACTCGACACCGGTCCGCGAGCTGAGAATGTAGTTCTCCGTCGCCTTGGCGCGGTAGCAGCGGTGGTGGAACCAGTAGGTGTCGAGCGTGGGCGGGAAATGGTGGCGCAGGGCGCCGCTCTCCAGGTCGTGGCCGGAGTAGTGGCCGCCCGGTCCTCCCTTGGCCGTCTCGCCCACCCACACCTGGCCGCGGGCCACGAGCAGATCCTGGGGCGAGTTGTAGCCGCTGTAGGGATGGTCGGCGGTCCAGAGCTTCTCGCCGGTGGCGGCCGAGAAGGCGGTCATGGTGTCCTCGCCGATGTCGTCCGAGCCCCACCCCATGTAGGACATGTGCATCTTTTCGCCGCCGGCAACCACCACGATCCCCTCGGCGACCAGCAGCGAGGGGGCGAACCACGATTGGATCCCCTGGCCGTGCAGGCCCTGCCAGACGGGAACGGGCTCGGAAACCCATGCCTCCCGGCCATCGGCCAGCCCCAGGGCCACGACCTTCTCGTTGTCGTGAAAGTAGACGCGCTCGCTGTCGGCGGCCAACGTTAGGGGGAGCACGCGGGCCTCCTCGCTCCAGAGGAGCCGGCCGCTGGCAGCGTCGAACGCGCGGATCGTGCGCTGCGCGTGCGTCCAGCGCGGCGAGCGGATTCCCGCCCAGAGACGCCCCATGTGCGGCGAATGCGTGGTCCGGCTGTCGCGCGATGCCCCCTCCTCGGGATCCACGGCCAGATCGGCCGAAAGGTCGGTGGGCGCCCGGCTGACCAGCACGAGCAAGACGCCGTTGCCGTAGACGATCTCCTCGGCGCCGGCGGTCTCGGCATAGTGGCGCAGGGTGCGGCCCGTAGCCGCCTCGAGCGCAGTCACGGGGGCGTCGATCCCCAAGGTGACGTAGACCTCCTCGCCGTGGGCCACGAGCCGGCGGGGGAGACTGGCCGGCCCGCTCTTCAGGGGCCAGAGCGCGCTGTGCCAGTCAGCGATGGGGCGCTTCCACAAGAGCGCGCCGTTGAAGGCGTCGCGGGCTACGAGGTTCCAGTCCGCAGGGAGCTGCGGGGAGGCGTAGGAGCCCTCGTCGAAAATGGCGAACACCCGCCCCGCGGCCGAGACCATCGCCGAGACGCTCGACATATGATCGTGATGCCGGCTCCACTGCGGGCCCGCCTGCCACTGCAAGTGCCGCGGCGGCGCCACGCGCCGGTCCCGGGTGACGGCCTGGTTCGTGGCGTCGCCCAGGTAGTGCGTCCACTGGCCGATCTCCTCCGGCCAGGGCTTAATGGTCGTCTGCCAGGTGCGGCCGTCGCGCACCAGCGCCACGCCCCCGGGAGCCAGGACGCGGTCGACCTCCTCGGCCGCGAAGGTCTGCGGTGCCGTGACCACCAGCAGGTTCAGCGTCTCGGCAATCAGCGGAACCTCCGCCTGCCCGGCGAGGTGATCGACCGACACCGGCCCGTAGGCATCAAGCTTCACCAGCTCGGTGCGGGTGCGGGCTACGACCTCGGCGTCGGCATGCAGGCCGAGCACGATGAGGCCCTTCCGCTCGTGCCAGTCGAAGAGGTGCCGCGCCCATTGCGGCGGGACTTCTTCGCCCCCAATCCAGAGGGCCACCCCGCCTTGCACGCCCGTCTCGGCGATCGGTGGCGGCTCGATCGCCGCGGCCTTGCCACATGCTCCCCAGACCGTGGCGGCAAGAAGGCACGGCAGGAGACGGGCCGCGTAGTTGCGAGCGCTGGCGAGGAGCATGTTCATTCCTTCCATATTGAGGGTAGCTGGGCGCTGTCGATTGCCTCGCCCGTCCGGCGATCGCCGCCGTCCGTGCGGCGCGTGGGATGCCGGGGCCCCGCGGACGACCGCGACCGCCCGGGACCCATCCCTCCATCTCAGACCACGCCGTCCCACGGCTCCCGGTACGGGCGCCGGAGCATGGCGTTGGCCTCGGCGTCGCCGGGGCAGCGCTCGGCGACGGGGTCCCAGGCGACCTTCCGCCCCAGCAGCATGGCGATGTTCCCCAGGTGGCAGAGCGTGGTCGTGCGGTGCCCCACCTCGACCGGCTCGATCGGGTCGCGGCGGGCCTTCACCGCATCGATGAAGTCGCGGTAGTGGTTGTTGCTGACCGGGAGGTGGACTTCGTCCGGCCCGATCACCGAGTCGGCGAGCGATTCCGGCTCGCTGGTGACCTTCCCCCACACGTACTCGATCCAGCCGTCGGTCCCCTCGAAGCGGGCGCCGAACCCCTGGGAATCGGTGCGGCAGATCAGTTCGACGCCGTGGGCGTAGCGGGCGCGGAAGTCGGTGTGGACCGCCGTGTTGAAGAGGTGGCCCTCCGGCGGCCATTGGGCGCCGAGGTCCTCGAACTCCACCGGTCCCGTTTCGTCGGTGCCCAGCGCCCACTGGACGATGTCGTTCGAGTGCGCCCCCGTGTTCGTCACCTGCCCGCCGGAGTAGTCGAGGATGAAGCGGAAGCGGTAGAGCGCCCGGTCCGAATGGTAAGGGGCGGCGGGCGCGGGCCCCAGCCAGAGGTCGTACTCGAGGCCCTCGGGGACCGGCTCCGGCTGCCAGCCGGGACCGGGGCCGACGGGGGCTCCGGGGACCCAGGAGACCACCCGCTTCACCTCGCCGATCCGCCCGTTGCGGATCAGCTCGCAGACGCGCCGCACCATGGGGTGGGAGCGATACTGGCTGCCGGTCTGGAAGACCCGTCCGTGCTCGCGGACCGCGGCGATCATGGCGCGCCCCTCTTCGACGAAGAGCGTCATCGGCTTCTGACAGTAGATATCCTTGCCGGCCCGGGCGGCCATCACGGTCATCAGGGCGTGCCAGTGGTCGGGAGTGACGATCATCACGGCATCGATGTCGTCCCGGACCAGCACGTCGCGGAAGTCGATGTAGGCGTCGCAGCCGCGATATCCGGCGGTGCCCGCCCTCTCAGCGTAGAAGTCGTCGACCTGCTGCTTGACCGGCTCGCGGCCGAGGAAGTCCTGGGGCCGGGCATAGCCGTAGCTCCCCCGGTTCACATCGCAGACGGCGACGACCTGGACGTCGTCGAGCTGGAGCATCTGGGGTACGTCGACGCGGCTCTGGTTGCCGGTGCCGATGAAGGCCACGTGGATCCGTTCGCTGGGCGGCGTGCCTCCGAGCACGGAGGAAGGCACCACCCAGGGCACGGCCGCCACCGCCCCGGCCGCCTTGAGAAAGCGCCGCCGCCCCAACGTGGATCTTGCATTCTGCGCACCCATGGCGATCCTCCTTTATGGTAGGCGGTGCCCACCGGTCCCGGTTCCGGCTTGCATCCTTGTCAATGTATGCCGATGGAAAGACGAATACAAGACAGAAGGTACCGCATCAGCTCCGCACGGCGAAGCCGACGCCCTCGAGCAACTGCGCCGGGAAGCGGCCCATGGGGGCGGATTCCAGCTCCGCTTCCCCGCATTTCATCGCGTGCGTGGGGCCCGCGGGCGGCGTGGATGGATTGGATGACGGCGCGACGGCGTGGGGTGTCCGTGGGTGCTGCGGGACGAGTCGCGGCCCTTCAGGCCTCGAGGAGATCTTCTCTTCCTCCGCTTCTTCCCCAGGCCTTCAGCCTGGTAGGATCGAGTAGGGGGCGTCCCATCCGCGTAGGGCTGGACCTCCCACCAGCGATCGCGAACATCGTCCAGGTAGCCGGCGTCGGCCATCCGCCGCGCCACCTGGCGGCACTCCTGGCAGCGGCAGCGGGCCTCGGGGATGCCCGGCTCGTAGCCGGACTCGATGATCACGTGCCCACTCTGGCAGCACTCCTCGACCTTGGCCGCCAGCTCGCGGCGGAGGAGGATCAGGTTCTCCTGCAGCCGGCGGATGGCATCCTCCGGCTGGTCCCGGTGGAATCGGGTCTCCTCCACCGGTCCGTTGCGATCGGCGGTTCTCACGCTCGCCCAGCCGTCGCCGTACTCTCTGATCTCGCTAATCACAAGGTTTCTCCCGTGTCTGGTCCGAGGCGTCGTAAATTACCTTGATCGCCGCTGCGCACTAGTGGCAGATGTGCGTCTCGCAGTCCCCGGGCGTTCGGCTGACCCACCCCCCACCGTCGTGCCACCCAGACCACCATAATCCGAAGAGGTCCTGGAATGGTTTGGCATCCCGGCATACGTTGCAGCGGTAAGAGCGTTCAATGACCATCGCTTTTCCCTGTTTTCGAAGCCTTCTCGATCGTCTCCGCGACCTCCCGGCGGTGGACCGGCACCTCCTTGGGGGCTTCGATGGCGGCCAGGGCGCGGGGCGGCAGGACGATCTGGTTCCAGGAGTGGCCCTTGTAAGCGGCGGCGGGGACGGTCGCCGTGGCCCATCCGGGAGAGGCGGCGCAGGGCCGGATCCAGTCGCGGCCGATGCGGAGGATCGTGCCGATGCGGGCGCCGGACCAGTAGGCGACGCCCACCAGCGCCCGCCACCACTGCTCCGGCCGGCAGCCGGGGAGCTCGGGGGCCGTGGCGTGGTGGCAGGCGGCGAGCCAGGCCGCGATCTCGGCGGGGGAGAAGGCGTCGCTCGGCGGCCGCTTCCGCGGTTTGATCGCGGGAAACCAGGGGGCCTCGCGGGGCCGGCCGAACCGGTCGACGCCGAAGTGGCCGTCCTCCCGTTCGGCGTCGCGGCACTGCGCGGTCCGCGGGCCGGCCAGCGCGAGGGCGTGAAGCCCTGGGGCCGGCTCTTTCAGAACCTCCGCGCCAGCAGGGCAACGGAGCTGGCCGAAGAGTACCCCGCCCATGTCTGCGCGGACTGGTTGGGGCACACCCCAGCCATCGCAGAGACCCACTACTTGCAGACCATCGAGGCCCACTACCACAGGGCCGCGGAAGGCGGGGAAAAGCCCGCCGCCCGGGGAAGTTCGACTCCCCTTGTGGGGCAAGTTTCCCGCGCTGCGGAATGCGCTGCAGAAGCGCTGCAAAATCCCATGCAGCGGACAGCGGCAATACCCGGCAATGCGCAGAAAGAAACGCCGCAACCCATTACGGGCGACGGCGTTACGCGGGACAATTCCGCCACTTGCGGCAATACGCAAAATGGGGGGATACCCCCTAGGGGAGTCGAACCCCTGTTTTCGGACTGAGAATCCGACGTCCTGGGCCACTAGACGAAGGGGGCGCTGGGTGACCGCTCCGGGGTGGGCCCCAGTGCGGAAACGACTATTG
>SLBP01000051.1:0-10300 GCA_007126245.1 Planctomycetales bacterium | reverse complement strand
GCAGGGGCTCGCCGGGGCGTTTGGCAACGTATATGTGGAGCATGCGGGCGAGCGGGTATCTCCCTTCGACGGCGTTGGCGAAAGTGGGCGCGGCGGGGGGCGTCTGCTGGTCGGCCGCCAGCGGCACCGGCCGCACGTCGGAGGTCAAATACCCGATTCCCGAGTAGCCGATGCCCGCGCGATCCTGGCCCACCGATTGGATCACGGAGGAGGAACCCGGCTGCTCGCGGTAGGTATCGCGGAAGTCACCGCCGAAGAGGGCCCTCTCCTTGAAGTAGCCGTAGGTCCCGCTGGCGGTGTTGCGGCCGTAGAGGCTGATAGGCATCCGCTCCCACGGCCCGGTCACCCCCACCTGGCCCCAGGTGGTGATCGCGGCGTAACCGCTGCGGCGGGTCTTCGAGAAGATGGCGTCGAGCTGGGGCAGCGTGAGGCCGCGGACCGGGTTGTCCTTGTGGACGAAGACGCCGAGGCAGTCGATGGCCACGTCGATCCGCGTGGGCCGGAAGCCGTGCCTCCGTTCGAAGTTGTCGAGCTCCTCCTGAGTCATCTCCCGCGACATGGGGCCGAGCTGCGCCGTCCCCTCGCTCAGCGCCTGGGGCGCCGTGGTGGAACCCTTCCCCTCGACCTGGATATTGACGTTGGGGTAGACGCGGCGAAACCCCTCGCTCCAATAAGCCATGAGGTTGTTCAGCGTGTCGGAGCCCATGCTGTTGAGATTGCCGGCGATCCCCGAGACCTGCCGGTAGGCAGGCAGTCCCGGATCGACCCCGGTCTCCTCGCCGACGACCGCCGCCGGGACGCCCAGCGTGCCGAGCCCCAGCGCTGCCAGCCACGCGACCACCAAGTGGGTCTTCATCGCTTCGCTACTCCTATCGGTTCGTGAAAGCCGCCGTGCGGCTGCCGCACCACCGGTGCGGTACCGTCCCCTGCACACGCGCCGTGGGCAAAGGCCGCCTTTCTGCAGGAGACCGCACGGGCGGGCACGGGGTTTGGCTGCGCCGCACAACGAGGGGCGAGGCTGCCCAACCCCACGCTGAAATCTACGCGAAGGGCATTAGGAGAATGTTGGCGAACCGTTAGGATTCGGTTAAACGGTTAGGAATCGTCCTTCGCGTGCAGCGGGAGCTGGATCGAGAAGACGCTCCCCCGGCCCAGGGAGCTCTCCACGGCCACCTCGCCCCGGTGCGCCAGGGCGACGTGCTTGACGATCGCCAGGCCCAGACCGGTCCCCCCCAGCTCCCGGCTTCGCGCCCGGTCGACGCGGTAAAACCGCTCGAAGAGCCGCGGCAGGTGCTGGGCCTCGATCCCGCATCCCTCGTCCCGCACGCGGATCATCACGCCGGTGGGCACTTTCTCCGCCGAGACCTCGACGCGCGACCCCGCCTCGCTGTACTTGACGGCGTTGTCCACGAGGTTGACCACCGCCTGCTCGAGCAGCGGGCCGTTGATGGCCGCGGTGAGATCTTCGCCGCACCGAAGGTCAACCGAGATGTCCTTGGCTCGGGCGCGGTGGTCGCACATCTCGCAGGCGGCGACGAGGACCTCGCGGATGGCGCCGGTCTGGAGGCGAACGGCCCGCTGATCCACCCCTCGCTCCAGGTTCGAGAGGAGGAGGAGGTCCTCGATGATGGCATCGAGGCGGTTGACCTGCCGCAGGACGATGTTGAGGAAGCGGAGGGCGTTTTCCGGTTCTTCCACCAGGGCCCCGTCGATGAGCGTCTCGACGAAGCCCTTGATCGACGTGATCGGGGTGCGGAGCTCGTGGGAGACGTTGGCCACGAAGTCCCGCCGCACATTTTCGAGTTGCTGCAGGCGGGTCATGTCGTGGAGCACGATCAGCGCGCCGATGGGCCGACGGGCGGCGTCGCAAAGGGGGGTGCCGTGGGCGCGGAGGCTGCGCTCGTGGGGGTCGTGAAGCCGGATATCCCCCTCGACCGGCCCTGCGTTCTCGGCGAGTGCCGATTCGAGGAAGGTCAGCAAGTCGGGCTTGCGGATCACCTCGTGGACGAGCCGGCCGCGGGCTTCGCAGCCGTTGATCCCCAGCAGCTCCCGGCAGCGGTCGTTGAGGGTAAGAATCCTCCCGTCGCCGTCCACGGCGAGGACCCCTTCATCCATACTGGAGAGCATTGCTTCCTGCTCGGCAAGCTGGCGGAGGATGGTTTCCATGCGGCCCGCAAGTTCCCCTCCCGCGGCGTTGATCGCCGCGGCCAGGGTTTCCATCTCGAGAATCCCTTGGGTGTCGGCCGCCGCGGCGCGGGCGGAGAGATCGCCTGCGGACCACCGCTCGAAGACGGCTTGGAAGGCGGCGAGCGGCCGCGTGACCCGCCGCGCCATCCGCCGGCCGGCGACGGCCATGACGGCCAGAGCGAGGAGCGCCGCGACGACCGTTCCCCAGCGAGCGCCGGATAGCAGTCGGCCCAGCGGCTCCGCTGAGGCCGCCGTGCGGACCACGGCAGTCACGGTTTCCTCCTCGATCAGCGGCACGGCGACATAGTAGAGCGTCTCCCGCAGCGAGTCGCTGAACCGCTCGCCGCGGCCCACCTCGCCCGCGAGCGCAGCGCGGACCTCGGGGCGATCGGCATGGAAGTCGGCGCGGGGGGGATCGAAGTGGGAATCGCCGACGAGGCGGCCGTCGGCGAGGATCACGGTGAAGCGGGTGCCCGTGGCCTCCCCCCATTGCCGGCAAAGGGACTCGACACCCGCGAGGTCGCCGGCCGCCAGCCGCTCGGCGATGATGGGGACCGCCTGGCGGCACTGGGCCTCCAGAGACCGGGCCAGTGCCCGCCGGCCTTCCTCGTGGACCCTGGCGAGCGTCCATTCGCCGGCAATGAGCATCGCGGCCGCGGCGATCCCGGCGAAGGGAACGAACAATCTCCACCCCAGCTTGGATCGCTGCATCGGCTATTCCTTGAAGCGGTAGCCGACCCCGCGAACCGTCTCCAGGTACTTGCCGGCCGGCCCGAGCTTCTTCCGCAGTCCCACGATCTGCACGTCGACGGCGCGATCGGTGATGGCGTAGTTCTCGCCGTGGACGCCGTCGAGGATCTGCTGGCGGGTGAAGACCCAGCCGGGTCTGCGGGCCAGGAAGCGGAGCACGCGGAACTCGGTGGAGGTGAGGTTGAGGGGCTGGTTGTTGAGGCGGACCTCGTGGCGGCCGGGATGGATTGCCAGCTCGTGGATCTCGATTGTCTCGCCCCCCTCGTTTCCATCGAGGCACGCGTCCGCCTGGTGCCGCCGGAAGACGGCCCGCACTCGCGCCAGCAACACCCGGGGGCTGAACGGCTTGGTGATGTAGTCATCGGCCCCCGCGTTGAGTCCCCGCACGACGTCGGCCTCCTCGCCTTTGGCGGTGAGCATGATGACGGGGAGCTCGCGGGTCCGAGGCGACTCCTTGAGGCGGCGGCAGACGGCCAGGCCGTCGACGCCGGGGAGCATGAGGTCGAGGAGCACCAGATCGGGCGGCTTGCGAGCCACCGCGGCGAGGCCCTCCTCGCCCGACGCCACGCTCACGACATGGTAGCCTTCCTTGACCAGGTTGTAGCGGACCAACTCGCGAATGTCGTCTTCGTCTTCGACGACCAACACCGTCTGCCTGACCATACCGTTCCTCGCGGTGAAGCCGCACCACCTTGGGGCACACAACTGGGGGGGCATCCCCCGCCAATCAGGCAATGACGTTAGCATGTTGTTGTTAGCATCGCGCTAGATTCCTGTCAAGATTCTGTCAGCGGCCGATGCCGGGACAGCACTTCCGGCAACCTCTGGCGATCCATCCCTCCTCCTCTCCGTTGCCCTCGCCGCGCCGGCCGAAGGGGACAGTCCCACGCGTTGTGCCGTGCCACCCAAGCCGGCAGGGTCGATCGCTGGGGCCGGGATCACCTATACTGAATGTCTTCTGGGGGCACTGGTTGGTGGGATTGCGTTCAAACCTCACTCCTCGGTCACGGAGGCCGATTCGTCTTGAAAGACCTGCTCGCTACGCTCACGCCTGCACAGCGGGAGGCGGTGCGCCATACCGAGGGGCCCCTGCTGATCCTCGCCGGACCGGGGAGCGGCAAGACGCGGGTGGTCACGTACCGGATCGCACACCTGCTCTCGCAGGGGGTACCCGCCGCCCAAATACTCGCCCTGACCTTTACCAACAAGGCGGCTGAGGAAATGCGCGAGCGGGTCGAGCGCCTCGTGCCCGGGCACGGCGTCTGGATGGGGACTTTTCACCGCTTCGGCGCCCAGTTGCTCCGCCGCCACGCGGACCTCGTGGGCCTGGAGCCCAACTACACGATTTATGACAAGGGCGCCGCCCGCGCACTCCTCGAGCGCGCATGGGAGCTGGCACCGGTCGCGGTTCCCAAGACGGGCGCCGAAGCGGTGGCCGCAGAAATCAGTTGGGCGAAGGGCCACCTCGTCGGTCCCGACGAATACCGGCTCCGTGGCGGCCATGAAGCCGAAGTGGCCGCCGCACGGCTCTACCCGCTCTACCAGTCGCTGCTCCTTAGATCCAACGCCGTCGATTTCGACGACCTCCTCTTCCACGTCGCCCGGCTGCTGCGCGAATGCCCCCAGCTCCGCAGTGCCTTGGACCGCCGCTACCGCTACGTCCTGGTCGACGAGTACCAGGACACGAATCTCGCCCAGTACGCCATCGCCCGATCCTTGTCCATCGACCACCCCAACCTCGCCGTCACCGGCGACCCGGACCAGTCGATCTATGGCTGGCGGGGCGCCAACCTGCGGAATATCCTCGAGTTCGAGCGAGATTACCCGGAAGTCGCCGTGGTGCGGCTGGAGCAGAACTACCGCAGCACGGAGCAGATCCTCCAGGTGGCGGCCTCGCTGATCCGCCACAACCAACGCCGCAAAGAAAAGGCGCTCTTCACGAACAACGGCACGGGCGAGCCGGTGCGCCTCATCCGCTACTGCAGCCATGGCGACGAGGCCCAGGCCATCGCCCGGCAGATCGCCACGGCGATCCGTGGGGGCCGACGGCGGGCTGGGGACTTCGCCGTCTTCTATCGGGTCAACGCCCTCTCTCGCGAGTTCGAGCTGGCCTTGCACCGTGAAGGGATCCCCTATCAAGTGGTCCGCGGCGTCGAGTTCTTCGAGCGGGTCGAGGTCCGCGACATCATCGCCTACCTCCGACTCATCAACAATCCGCGCGATGAAGTGGCCTTCGAGCGGGTGGTCAATATCCCCGCGCGGGGCATCGGCGCGGTGACGCTCAAACGGCTCAAACGTGCCGCCGCCGAGCGCACCTGCGGGTTGCTCAAAACGGCCCGCGCCGCCGCCGACGTCGCCGGCATCGGGCGGCGCCCGGCGGCTGCCCTGGCGGAGTTTGCCGCTATGATCGATCGCCTTGCCGCCGCCGCGAACCGGCCGCTGGAGGAGATCGCCGGCCTGGTGCTGGCGGAGACGGGCTACCAGGAGTGCCTGCGGAGTTCGGGCCGGGAGGAGGACCTCCACCGCCTGGCGAACATCGAAGAGCTGCTCACCGTGGCTCGCGAGTTCGACGAGCGGCACACGGCCGACGGCCACCTCGAAGCATTCCTCGAGGAGTCCTCCCTGGTCAGCGACGTGGACGACTGGGACGGCGGCCGCGACCGCGTCACGCTCATGACGCTGCACGCCTCGAAGGGCCTGGAGTTTCCCGTGGTCTTCATCGTCGCCCTCGAGCAGGGGATCCTTCCTCACGAGCGCGCCCATAGAAACGCCGACGCCATCGAGGAGGAGCGGCGTCTGCTCTTCGTGGGCATTACCCGGGCCCGCGAAGACTTACACCTCAGCCTCACCGAGATGCGAGACTTCCGCGGCCAGCGGCGGCTCTCGGTCGCCAGCCCCTTCCTCGTCGAGCTCCCTCGCGAGACGATGGTCGTCAAGGGGCTCGACTCCTACCAGAACGGGGATGCGGGCTGGGTATCCACCGCAGAGGCCTTCGCCGACGACGAAACCCATTACCTCCAAGCAGCTCCCGCGGATGCGAACGAGGCCTCCGCGCCGCCGGTCCGGCCGGGGAAGGAGACCGGGCCGAGAACCCCCGGCTTTCGGCTCACGACGGCCGCCGAGTTAGCCGGCACCGCCCAGCCGTCCCCGATGGCTGCCGACGAGTTCGTCCAGGGGATGGTCGTTCGCCACCCCCAATACGGCCTGGGCAGAATCGTCGCCCTCGGCGGCCAGGGGAAAGACCGCACCGCAACTGTCGATTTCACCTCCACAGCCGGTCGCAAGCGGTTTCTTCTGGAAAAGAGCCCCTTACGCCCCGTTCGTTGACACGACACTCGGTCGCCAAATGCCACCCGAGGGTCGACTAGCCACAAGCTTTTGCACCACAGCGTCTTGCGACAAATCTGGTTCCACGGCCCGGGCTGTTGCCGCCAGCCGACTGGCTGATTACAGTGGACGTGACGCCAGGGGCGCGAAGGCGGTGCCGTGTTGCCGCTCCGGGCAGTTCTCCCTTACAATGCTGCAACCGGTGGGCGGAAGACTCCGGCTGCCTCCATACCTACGCCTACCAATCGGCAACAAGAGAATGCGAATGCGTCGGCCCTCCCAGAAAGAACGCTCCGGTGAACTTCCCTGCCGCCCCGCGCCCCACCGTAGCGAGGAGACCCAACCAGAATCGCCGCGTCGGCGTCTGGGCCTGATCGGTCTCTGCGGCCTGGCGGTTGCGATCGCGTTCCTCTGGCAGCCCCCGCCTGCCGAGGCGATTCGCGAGTTTCGGGAGGAGTTCCTGGTCTTGTACGTCAATCGCGATAGCGATGATCCGACCGATCAGGCCTTCGCCGAGCTGGTTGAGAAGGCCGATTGCTACCTCTGTCACGAGGGTCGCCTCCGCCGCGACCGCAACCGCTACGGCGCCGCGCTCGCCGAGCTGCTCGACCGCTTTGAGGACCGCCGGGACGCTGCCCGGATCCGCGCCGCCCTGCAGAAGGTCGACGAGATACGTTCCGATGCGGAAGACGATCAATCGCCCACCTTCGGTGAGCTGATCCGCGCGGGCAAACTCCCCGGCGGAGAACTCAAAGAAGACGACGAGACGGAGAGACGGGACCCGTAGCTGCGGTTGCTCGGTAAATCCATAACCACGCGCATACCAAGCCAGGGCGCGATGACCCATCTGCTCGCCTACGCCTGTCTTGCGGGAGCGGGGGTCCTCCTCTGGTCCGACGAACGCCTCCCCATCCGGACCGCCGGCGGGCTGCTGGTCGCCGCTGCGTTGCTCCTGGCCTTTGGCCCCTTGATCGAGCGACTGGCCGTGTTCGTTCTGGTGGCGCTGGCGATCCTAGTGATCGTTTGGGGCCTTTACCGCTGGCGCCAGGCCGCAACCCGAACCACGAAGGCCCGGGTGAACCCTAACCCGTAACCCATTCCGTGCTCTGTGGAACCGCCTCACCACCATTCGGGGGAGGCGAGGTGGCAGAGAATTAAGAGGCCCGTGAGAGCGTGTGAGAAGGGTCATCCGCTTTTACCTTCGCGGTGGGGGTGTTGTGCCGCATCCTGTTCTGCACTGTGACGAAGGCCGCGGCTGTGTGGAGTCGGCGTCCCTTCGGGCTTGCCGGTCATCGGTACGAGCCCTAGAATCGCGGCCAGTAGTTTTCGTCAGCGGTAGTCTCGGCCCCCCCAGAAGGACGCGAGAAACGGAATGGCCAGGAAGTTGATCCTCGATGTCGATCCGGGCATCGACGACGCCATCGCGATGTGCATCGCTCTCTTCGACCCCGAGGTCGAAGTGGTCGCCGTCACGGCGGTGGGAGGCAACGTTCCCCCCCCCCAGTCAACTCGTAATGTTTATGCGGTCATCGAGCAGCTCGATCCCCCCCGTTGGCCGAGAATCGGGGCCAGCTCACCCCCCGACCAGGGGCTGCCTGTTGATGGCCGACACGTCTTCGGGCTCGATGGCCTCGGCGGGGCGGACTTTCAGGTCGCCGAGCTTCGCACCCCGCACCCCTCAGAAAAGATTCTCTGCGACGAGATCCGCGCCGCACCGGAGGCCGTGACCGTCGTGGCGCTGGGCCCGCTGACGAACCTGGCGCGGGCCTTCGTACGCGACCCGGAGCTCCCCTCGCTGATTGGTCATCTGGTCATTGTGGGCGGGGCGGTGACCAGCCCGGGAAACATCACCCCCGCGGCCGAGTTCAACATCTACTGCGACCCCATTTCGGCACGTGCGGTCTTCCGCGCCCCCTGTACGAAAACGCTCGTGCCGCTCGACGTCACCAATCGCCTCGAGCTCAGTTTCGACCTCCTGCGCCAACTCCCCGACGAATCGACGCGCGTGGGGCGCTTCTTACATACGATCATCCCCCCCGTCTTCCGCGCCTACCGGCAGCGTTTCGGCCTCGAAGGCATCCACATCCACGATACGGTGGGGCTGCTGGCCGCCCTGCAGCCCGAGCTGTTTACCACGGAAGACATGGCCGGCGACGTGGAGACCATGGGCGAGCTGACCTGCGGCGCTACGGTTTTCGACCGGCGGCGGCGGCCCGACTGGCGGCGGAACATGGCCGTGGTCGTTGACATGAAAGTCGACGAGATCATCGCCCAGTTCATCGCCCGCCTCTCTGCTGCCGCGAAGGGTTGCTGATTGGCGAGGGAGACTATCCCGAACCGGAGTGCCGAGCGACAATGGAACGACCGCCTTTTCGGGCCCCCCGTTCCCTCCCCAGACCGATGTTTCGCCGACCCGTCTCCGCGATTCCCGCACGTGGCGATCTCTGCTTCCGCCGGCTCGGCTTCGGCGGCCGGTGGTCGGTTCTGGTTATGGTCTGCGTGGCGTTTCTTTCTGCCCGTGTCGTCCCGGCCGCAGCAGACATGCCCGGGGACGACGTTTGGACGGGTCTACTCGCCGCGCTGGACAGCGACGACTACGACGCCCGTAGCGCCGCCGCCGCCCGCCTGGAAACCCTCGCCCAGCGGCCCGAATATGCCCCCGCCATGGCCGCCTGGGTGGAACGGCAGCTTCTCTCCGTGAATCTCTCCTTCGAGGCCCGCCACCACTTGGAGCGGCTCCGTGGGCAACTCCCTGTCACTGCCCCACCCCCACCGACGGCAGCACGGCTCGGAGAAATCGAGCACCTCGTGGCGATGCTCAGCGACGAACGGTTCGCCGTCCGCTTGGCCGCCTCGCGCCGGATCGAGTGGCTGCTTGAGGAGCCGGCCCTGGCAGCACCGCTGCTGGGGGCTATCAAAGCCCGGATGCTCGCTTCCTCGGTCACCGTCGCCGACCGGCATTGGCTCGATCCTCTCTACGAGGCCACCCGGGGACGCTGGCTGCTGAGCGGCGAAGGCGACGAACACTTGCCCGACGTCGACGCCGAACAAGTGGCCCGCTGGATCGCGGTCCTGGCCGACGACACCCCGATCTCGACCGACCCCTGGCACCGCGCACTGGCCCGCCGCGAGCTCGAAGACCTGCTGGCGCGCGATTCATATCTCCCCCTTGTAAGCGGGTTGCTCCGCGAGCGCCTCCACGATGATGACCTCTCTGCAACCGCCGCCGGGCGGTTGCAGGGGTTGCTCGACCTTACCCGACCGGCCATGGTCGCCGAGTTCTGGACCGGTCGGAGGAACTTCAACCAGCAGCACATCCTCATCGGCGTGCCGCAGCAGGCGGAGGGCTCAGAGAGGATAACCCACTTCGACGCCATCGACGACGAATGGGCCCACTGCGTGAGCGGCGTTACCTTGGAGCCCGGGACCTACCCGGTGGGAGTCGCGATTCCCCATCCGACGAGGCTGGGAGCGGCCTTTCACCTGGTCAACCTCCCCACCCCTCGCAGGCGCCTCGCTTACCGATATTACTTGCAGACCAGCGATACCGAGCAGATGCGCGCCTTGAGCCGCCGCACGCTCGATCGCCTGGCCGGCAAGGCACGTCCACTCTCTGGTGCGGAATCCCGATTGCTCTTCCAGCTCGATCCGGCGGAGGTGTCGCGCTTCGCATCGCGCTACCTGCTCGAGATCGACGACGCCCGCCTCGATCCCGGTGAAGATCGGCTGCAACAGGCGGCCTACACGTGGATGGGAAGCCACACGAGCCGGCACGGAATGGTGTGTGCCGTCCTCGCCCTCGAGGGGACGGAAGCGGCCATCCCGGGGCTTCTCCGTGCCGTTGAAGAAGGACGGATCCTCCCGCCCACGGAGTCGAGCCCCTACCGCCTGGACTACCTGGCCGCCCTGGCGATAGCCATGCGCACCCCCTGGACGGCCGGCGAAGATTACCCGGAGGTCGATACCTGGCTCGCCGCCCAGATCGAGTGTCGCGAGCCCCTGGTGCTCCGGCCCGCGCGGACGGGGGGGCGCGAGG
>SLBP01000162.1:0-10375 GCA_007126245.1 Planctomycetales bacterium | reverse complement strand
GTGGAGCTTGTAGGCAGGCAACGAAGAACCGCCGGGTGTCATTGGTGCGTCCTCCCACCGAACTCAGCAGCCACTTATGTAGTGACTACATAAATCCGCTCGGTTTTCAGAGCCGCACCGCCGACCGCCGGCGGGTATCTAAAGCCAGATTCGGCAAAAACTTACAGCGAGTGGAGGTGAGGGGACTCGAACCCCTGACCTGTACATTGCGAACGTACCGCTCTCCCAACTGAGCTACACCCCCGCAGAGAATCCTTCAGGACCTGGGGCCGCCCGCTCCCGCCAACCACTGCGAGGGGGGGTGCGGAACTCCCGTATGGCCTCGTGAAGAAAGCTCAATCTTATGGCCTCCGCTCCCTGGTGTCAAAGGGGGAATCGTGGCCGCAGAATGGGGTGTGGTGGTAGTGGGGCGTAGGGGGGCGCGACGGTTTGGAATTGCGCGGCGGTTTTGCCACCGCCCGGCGGTGGAGCTATCATGGCGGCACGGGTAGGGTCCCGGTACGCCCGCGACGTGGTCGAGTCAGGCGCGTCGGGCCTGATGCCCCATCGTTGCCGCTCCGTTTTCACGCCCACCCGCCCGCAAGGTCCCGCCATGAACGTTCCCTTTCAGCCTGGGGTGGCCGCGGTCCTCGTGGCCGCCGCCCTCATCCTCGCCCCGCCAGCCGCTGCGGCCGAGCTGCCGGAGTGGACGGCCCGGATTCGTGCCGACCACCCGCGGCTCTTCTTCAATGCCGAGACCTTTCCCGAGGTCCGCGCCCGGGCTTTGGGCGAGGAGCGGGAGTGGTTCGAGGGCATTCGCCGCCGCGTCGATACCCTGGACCGCCAGACGGCCGGCGAGGCGCTGGCACCGCGGGACTTGGGGGTGCAGTCGGCCTGGGCGGCCTTCGTCTTCCTGGTCACCGAGGAGCCGAAGTATCGCGACCTGGCGCGGCGGTGGCTGGCGGCGAGCCTGGACTACTACGAGCTCTGCTTCGAGGAACGGCGAACGGTGAACTGGTTTTCCACCTCCCGCGTCCACGCCACGCTGGCCTGGGACTGGCTCCACAACCACCTCGCCGAAGAGGAGCGGGCCGAGCTCTTCAGCCGGCTGGTGCAGGCCGTCGACAACGTCCTCACCGTCCGCCCGACGATCTACCGCGAGAACATGTCGGGGTACAACACCGGGTTCTACGGAGTGCGGAACTGCCAATGGTTCATCGGCTGCACGGGCTTCGGCACGGGGATCGAGCAGGAACGGGTCGAGGAGTGGCTCGTCTGGGGCTACGAGGAGAACCAGCGTCTCCTGGAGCACCGCCGCCGGGCCTGTGGCAACGACGGTGGCGGGGCCTCGCCCACGCTGGGGTACGTCTTCGGGGCCTACCCCTGGGCCGAGCAGAACTTCCTCTACACCTGGCTCTCCGCCAGCGGTGAGGAGATCGCCGGCGACTGGCCCCACGCGGCCCTGCTGGCCAACTACGTCATTTGGAACTGGATCGAGGCCGATCCCGTACCGCTGGAGTTCGGCTACGGCGATGCGCAGCACACGACGAACCGGCTCTCGATCGGCCAGCTCTACACGCACATGGCCAACATCCGCCACCTCTACGGCAGCGCCATGCCCGAGGCCGCGGCGCTGGCCCGCCACGTCCAGGAGCGGCTCCCGGAGCGAAACCAGGGCTACACGACCACCTGGTTCATCTACCCCTTCCTCCTCACCCGCCTCGACGAAACCGCCGAGCCGCTCGAGCCGGAGGACCTTCCGCGGGCCCGCCACTTCGACACCATGGGGCAGGTCTTTATCCGCTCGGGCACCACGGCGGACGACACCTATTGCCTGTTCACCTGCGGAGGCATCCTCCGGCAGCACCGCCACTACGATGCGCTCAACTTCGTCATCTATCATCGCGGCTTCCTGGCCCTCGACTCGGGGACCCGGCACCGCGAATTCGAGAACGGCGAACACCTGGCCAACTACTACGCCCAGACGGTGGCCCACAACTGCGTGCTCGTCCACCAGCCCGGGGAGCCGCCGGCACGCTACTGGGGTGGCACCGTCGAGGCCAACCACGGGGGCCAGCACCGCCAGCTCGGCTCCGAGGTCGTCGCTTTCGAAACGAACGACGACTTCGTCTACGTGGCGGGCGACGGCACACCGACCTACCTGCACGGCGGTGGCCCGGGCGGCGAATTGCCCGAGAAGGTCGAGATGGTGACCCGCCAGCTCGTCTTCCTCCCGCCGAACCATTTCGTGATCTTCGACCGCGTGGTGGCCACCGACCCCGCGTACCGTAAGGAGTGGCTGCTGCACACGGCCCACGAGCCGGCGATCGAGGGCCATACCGTGCGGGCCGACCACGGGGAGGGCCGCCTCTTCTGCCGCACGCTGCTGCCTGCCGACGCGACCCTCGAGGCCGTCGGCGGACCGGGACGGGAGTTCTGGGCCGCAGGCCGCAACTGGGAGATCGTCGCCGACGATCTCTCTGAAGAGCAACTGGCGATGATGGGCCAATGGCGGATCGAGGTCGGCCCGGGGGCCTTGCGTGAGGAGGACGTCTTCCTCCACGTAATCGAAGTGGGTGACCAGGAGCGGACCGCCATGGCGCCCGTGGAGCAGATCGAGGGTCCGGGGCGCGCCGGTGCCCGGCTGACCGTGGGGGAGACCACCTGGGAGGTCACCTTCGCCACCGAGGGTCCGCTGGGCGGCCATATCCGCCGGCATGGCGGCTCCGCGCCTCCGCTCGATCGCCCCCTGACCTACCAGGTTCAGCCCCAGAGCGGCATCTGGGGAGAGTAACCGGCCAAGGGCTGGAGGGCAGGCAACCGGTGCGGTGCCGGGGTACGAACCCGTCGCCGAGAAGGAGTATTGGAGGAAAGGGTGCCGCGCGGGCACCGAGCCTATGGCTTTCGCATCGTAAGGAGCATCGATCATGCAGACGCGAACATTTCCGGCCCTCGGCAGGGAGGTCTCCGAGATCGGCATCGGAACCTGGCAACTCGGGGGGACCGAGTGGGGTGAAGTGAGCGACGACGAGGCCCTGGCGACGCTAACAGCGGCGGCCGAAGCGGGAGTAACCTTCATCGACACGGCCGACATCTACGGGATGGGACGGAGCGAAACGCTCATCGGGCGCTTCCTCAATGGGCGAGCGGACCGCGATCGTTTCTGCGTGGCCACGAAGTTGGGCCTCCACCCGCAGCCCGGCGGGGCCGAGAACTTCCGGCCGGAGGTGATCGCCCGCCATACGGAAGATTCTCTCCGCCGCCTGGGGGTGGAGGCCATCGACTTGACGCAGACCCACTGCATTCCCGCCGAGGTGATGCGCGACGGCCGGGTCTTCGACACCCTGGAAGACTTGAAGCGTCAGGGAAAGATTAGGACCTACGGGGCCAGCGTCGAATCGATGGACGAGGCCCTCCTCTGCCTGGAGCGGGAGGGGATCGCCGCCCTACAGATCATCTTCAACATCTTCCGCCGCAAGCCGATCGACGTCCTCTTCGCGCGGGCCAAGGCCCGGGGGGTGGCATTGATCGTCCGTCTGCCGCTGGCCAGCGGACTGCTCTCGGGGAAGATGACGGCCGCGACGACCTTCGGCGAGAAGGACCACCGCACCTTCAACCGCGACGGGGCGGCCTTCAACGTGGGCGAGACTTTCGCCGGCCTCCCCTTCGAGAAGGGCGTCGAACTTGCCCACCAGCTCAAGCCGCTGGTGCCGGCGGGCATGACCATGGCCCAATTCGCACTGCGGTGGTGCCTGGACTTCGACGCCGTGACCACCGTCATCCCTGGGGCCAAGCGGCCCGATCAGGCCCGCGACAACGCCCGGGCTCCCGACCTGCCGCCCCTCTCCGCCGAGCGCCACGAAGAGCTCCGCCGCTTCTACGAAACCGCCGTGGCTCCTCACATCCGAGGGCCGTATTGAGTGGTGGCTGGTGGCTGTGCCCGAGGCGCATGGAGTCTATTGCCTGTCTGCCAGCCTCGACTCATTCTCCACACCCGCTTGCCCGCGGCAAGGGCGAGAGGGTACAATCCGCCCACCTGGGGGTGGGTGTGATCGAACGAACGAAACCAGGAGGAGGGAAGGCGATGAGCGCACTGATCGGCATCGACATCGGCACCTCGGGGACGAAGGCCCTGGCGATCGATCCCGAAGGGAATCTCCTGGCCGACGCCATGGAGACCTATCCCTGCCATGTTCCCAAGCCCCTATGGAGCGAGCAGGACCCGGAGGATTGGTGGCAGGCGACCATCAAGGCGGTCCGCCGCGTAATGCGCGCCGCCAAGCTCAAGGCCGCGGACGTCAAGGCCGTCGGCCTCTCCGGCCAGATGCACGGCTCGGTGTTTCTCGACAAGAAGGACCAGGTGGTCCGCCGGGCCATCCTCTGGAACGACCAGCGGACGGCGGCCGAGTGCGCCGAGATGGAGGAGCGTGTCGGCGGCCGGGAGAAGCTCATCGAGCTGGTGGCCAATCCCGCACTGACCGGCTTCACGGCCCCCAAGGTCCTCTGGCTGCGGAACCATGAGCCGAAGCACTTCGAGAAGACCCGCAAGGTCCTCCTGCCCAAGGACGAGATACGCCGCCGCCTGACGGGGGAATACGCCACCGAGGTCAGTGACGCCAGCGGCATGCTCCTTCTCGACGTGGCGCGGCGGAGCTGGTCGCGGGAGCTGCTCGCCAAGCTGGAACTCGACGAATCGCTGCTGGCCACCTGCTACGAGTCGGAAGAGGTCACCGGCAAGCTCACCGCCGAGGCGGCCAAGCTGCTGGGGCTCTCGACGGACTGCGTGGTCGTCGGCGGGGCCGGCGACTGCGCGGCGGGGGCGGTGGGCAACGGCATCGTCGAGCGGGGCGTGCTCTCCACGTCGATCGGCACCTCGGGCGTGGTCTTCGTGCACAGCGACGAGGTGAAGATCGACCCGGCGGGCCGCGTACACACCTTCTGCCATGCCGTCCGCGGCGCCTGGCACATGATGGGGGTGACCCTTTCGGCGGGCGGCTCGCTGCAGTGGTTCCGCAATACCCTGTGCCAGGCCGAAGTGGCCCTGGCCAAGAAGGCCAAGCGCGAGATCTACGATATCCTTACCGAAGAGGCCCAGGCCGTGCCGGCCGGCAGCGAAGGGCTCTTCTTCCTCCCCTACCTCTCCGGCGAGCGGACCCCCCATGCCGATCCGCACGCGCGGGGATGCTTCGTGGGATTGACGCTGGCCCACGGCCGCGGGCACCTGCTGCGGTCGGTGATGGAGGGGGTGGTCTACTCGCTCCGCGACAGCATGGAGATCTTCGAGGCCCTCGACGTGCCCGTCAAGCAGATCCGTGCCTCCGGCGGCGGCGCGCGGAGCCCCTTTTGGCGGCAGATCCAGGCCGACGCCTTCGGCCATCCCGTGGTGACCATCAATACCGAGGAGGGCCCCGCCTACGGTGTGGCGCTGCTGGCGGCCGTGGGGGCGGGCTACTTCAAGGGCGTTCGCGAGGCCTGCAAAGCGACGATCCGCGTGGTCAGCCAGACCAAGCCGGAGCGGAAGGCCAAGGCCTATTACGACCGCGCCATGCCCGTCTACCAGCAGCTTTACCGCTCGCTCGAAGACGACTTCGCCGCCATCGCCGCCTTGGACCGTGCCTGACGGATTTCCTCACCGCAGCCGCTCGTAGAGGGCCACCGTGCGCTCGGCGGCCAGCTCGACGCCGTGGTGCCGTTCGAGGGCCGCACGGCCCTGGCGGCCCAGCTCGGCGGCAAGCCGCCGGTCGGCAACGAGACGACGGACTGCAGCAGCCAGAGCCACGGGATCATCGGGGGGAACGAGGAGCCCGCCGCCGCACGAATCGATCATCTCCGGGAAGGTCCCCGTTGCGGGGACGATGACGGGGGTGCCGGCGGCCCAGGCCTCCAACACCGGAAGCCCTTTGCTTTCCGGGTGGGTGGTGGGAAGGGCCATCACGTCGAAGGAGGCGAGCAGGGCGATCTTGCCGGGCCGATCGACCTCGCCCGCGTACTCGAAGCGGTCGGTCAACCCCGCCAGTTCTCCGGTGATCGCCTCCAAGTAGGGCCCTTCGGCCCTGCCGAGGTAACCGCCGGCCCGGAGACGGACGGGCGGGAGAGTCGCCTCGGCGGCGAGATGCTTGAGAGCCTCGGCTGCAACGTGCAGCCCCTTTTCGGGCGCGATGCGGGCGAAGTAGCCGAGGGTGAAGGGCGTGCCCCGGCTGCCGGCAGCCGGGATCGTGGCGTCGTGGGGGAAACCCTCGAACTGGATGCCGGCGGGAATCACCTCGATCCGTTCTCGAGCGACGTTAAGATAGTCGGCCATGAAGTCGGCAGTGAAGCGGTTCATGGCCACCATCGCCGTGAGCTCGGCGGCATGGCGGCGGAGTTCCGCGCGGGCGGCCTCGCGGTGCGGTGAAGGGAGCCGGTCGACGAAGAGTTCCTCGCCCGCCAGGGTGGCGACTACGGGTACGCCCAGCCGGCGGACGAGCTCGCCGGCCGCTCCGGCGAGAAGGACCGTGGAGAGGTGGATCACGTCGGGGCGGAGCTCCTCGAGGAGTTCTACGAGCTTGACCAGCTCCTTCCGCTGCCGCCCCTGCTCGCCCCGGAGCATGGAGACGGTCAGCGGTCCCAGATCCTGCGGGCGGGTGCTGGTGCTGAGGCGGCCGACGAGCCGGAGCAGGCCCGGTCGGTCGAGGAGCCAGTCCAGGAGCCGGGGCGTATGGCGGAAGAGCGCCGACTTCTCCTGCAGGAAGACGTTCAGCCCGCCGAAGGCCATCTGGGGAAGGCTGACGTCGTCCTCGTCGGTCCGCAGGGGCGTGTAGGCCGGCAGCAGCATGGCATCGGCCCCGAGCCGCCGCATCGCCGCGACGAGGGCGTTGCTCGAGAGGCACATCCCGCAGTACATGCCACCGGCGCCGGCGGCGAGGTAGACGATACGCATGGTTCGGACCGCTTCCCTGGGCGGAGCTTTCCCAGCCGCTCAGAAGAGCCCCACCACCCGTCCCTGCTCGTCGATGTCGATGGTCTCGGCGGCGGGAACCTTGGGCAGTCCGGGCATGGTCATGATATCCCCGCAGAGGACGATGAGAAAGCCCGCACCGGCGGCCAGGCGCACGTCGCGGAGGGGAACGTCGAACCGTTTGGGGCAGCCGTAGAGGCCGGGGTCGGTGGAGAGGGAGTACTGTGTCTTGGCCATGCAGATGGGCAGATCGCCGAAGCCGCTCTCCTGCAGGTGCTGGAAGCGCTCGCGGAGCCGCTTGTCGGCCAGCACGTCGGTGGCCCCGTAGATCTCGCGGCAGATGATGCCCACCTTCTGCCAGAGCGTACAGGTATCGGGATAGAGGAGCGAGAAATCGGTCTTCGTCGTCTCGACGACCTCGACCACGGCCCGGGCCAACTCCTCGGCGCCGGCGCCGCCGCGGGCCCAGTGATCGGCCTTGACGATCTTCACGCTCAGATAGGCGCACTTGTCGCGGATGAAGGAGATTTCTTCTTCGGTGTCATGGGCAAAGGAGTTGATGGCCACCACGACCGGCAGGCCGAAGCGGTGGATGTTCTCGATGTGCTTCTTGAGGTTCTCGACGCCCTTGTCGAGGGCCTCGAGGTTGGGGCGGGCCAGGTCCTTGAGCGGTACGCCGCCGTGGAGCTTGAGGGCCCGCACGGTGGCCACCAGCACCACGGCGTCCGGGCGGATGCCCGACTTGCGGCACTTGATGTTCATGAACTTCTCCGCCCCCAGGTCGGCGCCGAAGCCGGCCTCGGTCACCGTATACTCGGCCAACCGCGAGGCGAGCTTGGTGGCCAGCACGCTGTTGCAGCCGTGGGCGATGTTGGCGAAGGGGCCCCCGTGGATGAAGGCCGGGTTCCCCTCCAGCGTCTGCACGAGGTTGGGCTTGATGGCGTCCTTCAGGAGCACGGCCATGGCGCCGTGGGCTCTAAGGTCGGCGGCAGTTACCGGGCGGCGGTCGCGGGTGTAGCCGACGACGATCCGCCCCAGGGCCTCCTTGAGCTGGCCGAGCGACTCGCAGAGGCAGAAGCAGGCCATCACCTCGGAGGCCACGGTGATGTCGAAGCTCCCCTCGCGGGGAACGGCGTTGTTCGTGCCCCCCAGCCCCACGATGATGTTCCGCAGGGCGCGGTCATTCATGTCCACCACGCGATTCCATTGTACCCGCCTGGGGTCGACGGCCAGGGCGTTGCTGTGGTGGATGTGGTTGTCCAGCACGGCCGCCAGCAGGTTGTGGGCCAGGCCGATGGCGTGCAGGTCGCCGGTGAAGTGGAGGTTGATGTCCTCCATGGGGATCACCTGGGAATAGCCGCCGCCCGCCGCCCCCCCTTTCATGCCGAAGCAGGGGCCCATCGACGGCTCCCGCAGGCAGACCGCCGCGCGCTTGCCGATCCGGGCCAGGGCGTCGGTAAGGCCGATGCTGGTAGTCGTCTTTCCCTCGCCGGCGGGGGTGGGGGTGATGGCCGTGACTAGGAGGAGCTTGCCCGGCGGGGCGTCGTCGAGGCTGTGGTAGAAGTCGAGGTCCACTTTGGCCTTGTAGCGGCCGTAGTGTTCCAGGGCGTCATCCGCAATGCCCAGCTTCTCGGCGACGGCCTCGATGGGGCGGATCGCTGCGGCGCGGGCGATCTCGATGTCCGGGGGCAAGGGGCGCGCGGTGGTCATAGGGCGGCATCTTGGATGCGGAAGGGGCTGGGCTGTCGGAGGTAGTCCCCGTTGGCCTCCGGGGCGATGGCCTCCATTATCGTCGGTCCCTCCCGCTCCGCAATGGCGGTTCGTCTCCTCGCGGCACTGAGCCGCCCAATGGCTAGAATACTGCTTGGGACCGGCCTTGCGCGGACCGCCGCGCCGGCCCCATGATGGGTGGACCCTTGGGCTCTCTGGAGCCGTTTCGTAGAATTCTGGCCAAGAAAACCCTCTCGGGGCGCGTCCAATGGAGTAGGAGCCCAGCCGAGACGGCTCACGAAAGGGAAAGTGCCCTCTGGTGAACCCCCCGACACTCGACATGCCTCAGCCGCCGGCCGATGAAGCCCTCTTGGCTGCTTTTCGCCAGTCGGGCGATCGAAAGGCTCTCAATCAGCTCCTGGCACGACACTTGCGCCCCATCCGGGCGGTGGTCTTCGCCATGGTGCTCGACCATGCTGCGGCCGACGACGTCACCCAGGAGGTCTTCCTGCAGGCCTTCCGCCGACTGGATTCGTATCGCGAAGAGGCCCAATTCTCCACGTGGCTCTACCGTCTGGCGATCAACGCCACCTACACCTTCCTGCGGCGGCAGCGCGGGAGTCCATTGGAATACATGCCCGATCCGCCTGAGGCGGCCGGCACGAAGTATGGAGCCGCACAGGCCGTGCTTCAGGCCGAATTGGACGCCCAGATCACGTCGGCCCTGGCTTCGCTCTCCCCCAAGCTCCGTGCCGTGATCGTTTTGACAACCATCCACCAGGCGAGCATTCCCGAAGTGGCCGCCATGGAAGGCTGCTCCCAAGCTACCGTGTACTGGCGGCTCCATAAGGCCCGCCGGCTTCTGAAAAGGCGTCTGCGGAGGTACCTCTCCTCATGAGCACGTCCGATGCGCGAAAACTGGATGCCCTGGTCCGCGGCTGGTCGCAGCGTCAGGCGGCCCCCGCGGATCGAGTGGCAGCCCTCGAAGCGCGGATCGCCGCGGCGGTTGCGGCCGAGAGGACCGCGGCACCGGGCCTGGCTTCGTCCGAAAAGTCGCCCTCTCCAGACCACACCGGCCGGTCCACGAGACTCCGGCGGCCGATCGTCTGGGGCGCGGCGGCAACGGTCGCTGTGGCGGTGGCCGTCTGCTGGATCCTCTTCCTTCGGGAGAGCCGGGACGTGGCTGAAAAGCCGGTGCCGGACGATGGGCTGCCGGGCATCGAGCACTCCGCCGAGGAGCTGGCAGCCAAACGCCGGTTGCTGGCGGAGACCGATCGGCTCTTCGAGGGGCGGCTCACATGGCTGGCGGAGGAAGGGGGGCGGGTGCAGTTGGGTCTCGCCGAGGAGTCGCCGGACGAACGGGACCGGTCTCCCGCCGTGGCCGTCCGCCTCGTCGTCGCCCGCAGCGAGGGCCCCGAGACAGACTGGGTGCCCATCCGCTCGATCGAGGTGATCGCGCGGAGTGAAGAGGCGGTCCACATGCCCGAAGAGGGCGACGCCCTGTTCCTCTGGGCCTACGTGCTGCCCGACGGGACGGTGGCCCTGGATACCGACTTCCTGATCACGGAGCGGGCCGACCTTCGCGCCACCTCGAGCGGTCTTTTCGCCCCGGGGGTGCCGGCCGTGGTCGCCTCGCGGCGCGTCAATGGAGAGGAATACCGGGTCTACCAGGTCGTCAGCCTGCTGGGCGAGGCGACCGGGTGAGCATGGAATAGGGAACGTTCGCCATGGCGACTACTCCAGCATGTC
>SLBP01000067.1:0-10458 GCA_007126245.1 Planctomycetales bacterium | reverse complement strand
TAATCTGTTCAGCGGAGAGGACAGGATTCGAACCTGCGGAGGGCTGTTAACCCTCACCGGTTTAGCAAACCGGCGCTTTCGACCACTCAGCCACCTCTCCGGAAGGCACTGCGGGGATTCCCCACGACGGGCTATGTATTGTATCCCACCTGGTACGGCGCGCAAAGGCCGCCAGGTGGAGAGTTGCCGATGGCGGCGGACCGCGCTGGCGTGGGGGGGTGCCCCGGCGCTCCGTGGGGGGCTCGGTGTTCACAACGGCGAGGAAGCATCCGATGATCCATGAGAGAGACGCCGGCAAAGCCACATCGGTTCGCCAACCGAGTGATGGAAATCAAGATCTCGTCATCGGAAGGTTGGAGCCGAGCTCGTAGGCGCAGGGCGGGACAAGGGTTTACGGCGGTTCGCCGGACGGCTAGATTCAGGGGGAGGGCACGTCTGCGACTCGGTTCTCTCTCCATACGCGTGCGGAGAGCGGCAACGGGCGGCCGTCGAGGCGGAGGACGCCGCACCGCTTTGAGGAGGTGTTTCAATGCGTGGTTCGTGCTGGATTTGGGCCGGCCTGGTGATGCTGGCCGTCGGCTGCGGGGGAGGGTCCGGGGATGGTTCGTCCGACCGGCTGGTGATTGCCGGGATCCCCAAGGGGACCATGCACGCCTTCTGGAAGACCGTCGAGGCCGGCGCCCACCAGGCCGCCGCCGACTACGACGTGGAGCTCATCTGGCGCGGTCCGCTCCGCGAGGACAGCCGCGAAGAGCAGATCAAGGTGGTCGAGGACATGATCACCCGCGGCGTGGATGCCATCGTTCTGGCGCCGACCGACGAGGCGGCGCTCCGCGGGCCGGTTCGCGAGGCCACCCGCAGTGGGATCCCCGTGGTGATTATCGACTCCGATCTACGCGGGGACGACTACATCAGCTTCGTGGCCACCGACAACTACTACGGCGGCCAGCTCGCCGCCCGCGAACTAGGCCGCCTCCTCGACGGCAAGGGCCGCGTGGCGATGCTCCGCTACCAGGAGGGTTCGGGGAGCACGATGAACCGCGAGGCGGGATTCCTGGACGCCATCGCCGAGTTCCCCGGAATCGAAGTCGTCTCCTCGAACCAGTACGCCGGTCCCACGGCGGAGTCGGCCTACCAGGCGAGCGAGAACCTGCTGGCCCGCTTCCTCGAAGGGGATGGGCTGGCCGTGGACGGCCTCTTCGCCTCGAACGAATCGAGCGCCTTCGGCATGCTGCGGGCGTTGCAGGGAGGCGGCTTCGCCGGAAGCGTCCGCTTCGTCAACTTCGACGCCTCGCCCCGGCAGATCGACGCGCTGAGGGCGGGCGAGATCGACGCCCTGATCGTCCAGCGGCCCCTCCAGATGGGTTATCAGGGAGTCGAGTCGGCCGTCAAGCACCTCCGTGGCGAGGAGGTGCCCGAACGGATCGACACCGGCGTGGTCGTAGCCACCGGGGAGAACATGGACGATCCGGAGATTCACGAGGTGCTCTTTCCCGAGGGTGGTGAAGGGTGAAGAGTGAAGCGTGAAATTGGAAGGTTGAGGTAGCTGCACTTCCCACTTCGAGCTTCGGGCTTCGCATGACGGCATCCTCGAGACCACCGCGGCTGGCGATGCGAGGGGTGGCGAAGCGGTTCGGGGCCACGGTGGCGGTGGAGGGAGTGGATTTCGAGGTCCCCGGCGGCGAGGTCCACGCCCTGGTGGGCGAGAACGGTGCGGGCAAGAGCACGCTGATGAAGATCCTCAGCGGCGCCGTGCCCGCCGACCGCGGCGCCATGTGGCTCGACGGCGAACCCTTCCACCCCCGCGATCCCCTCCATGCCCGCCGCGCCGGCGTGGCGATGATCTACCAGGAGCTCTCCCTGGCCGGCCACCTCTCGGTGATGGAGAACATCCTCCTGGGAATGGAGCCGAAGCGGCTGGGGATGATCCGCTGGCGCCAGGTCCGCCAGGCGGCGGTCGACGCCTTGGCGGCGCTGGAGCACCCGGAGATCCGCCCGGAGACACCCGTCCGCCGGCTTTCGGTGGCCGCGCAGCAACTCGTCGAGGTCGCCCGCGCGCTGGCCGTGGGCTGCCGCGTGCTGGTCCTCGACGAGCCGACCAGCAGCCTCACGCAGCAGGACGTTACGCGGCTCTTTTCGCTCATCGCCCGGCTCCGCGCGCGGGGGCAGGCGATCGTCTACATCTCGCACTTCCTCGAGGAGGTCCGCCAGGTGGCCGACCGCCTCACCGTGCTCCGCGACGGCCGCAGCGTCGCCGGCGGCCTGCCGGCGACCACCTCCTTCGACGAGATCATCGCCGCCATGGTAGGGCGGAAGATCGAGTCGCTCTACCCCCGCTCGCCGCGTCCGCGGGGCGAGCCGATCCTCGTGCTCGACAGCCTCAGCGGCGGCGAGCGGCCCCGCGAGGCCAGCCTGGTGCTGCACCGCGGCGAGGTCCTGGGGATTGCGGGCCTGGTGGGCGCCGGGCGGACGGAGCTGGTGCGGACGATCTTCGGACTCGATCCCTTCCGTTCGGGCACCTTGCGGATGGGGGCCTTCGTGGGGCCTGCCTCCCCGACCCAGTCGTGGATGCGGGGGATGGGGATGCTCAGCGAGGACCGCAAGGAGGAGGGGCTGGCGGTGACGATGCGCGTGGGCGACAACGTAGCGCTCTCGAGCCTCCGCCGCCTGGGACGGTTCGGCCTCGTCTTACCGCGGCGGTTGGAAGCGGCGGCCCGGCAGTGGATCGAGCGGCTCGACATCCGCTGCCGCGGTCCCCGCCAGACGGTACTCCACCTCTCGGGCGGCAACCAGCAGAAGGTGGCCCTGGCCCGCCTCCTGTTCCGCGACGTCGACGTCCTCCTGCTCGACGAGCCGACTCGGGGGATCGACGTGGCCAGCAAGGCCCGCGTCTACCAGATCATCGACGAGCTGGCCCTGGGCCGCATCGGCGACCCGCCCCGCCCGCGGGCGATTCTCATGGTCAGCAGCTACCTGCCCGAGCTGCTCGGTGTCTGCGACTCGATCGCCGTCATGTGCCGCGGCCGCCTGGGCCCGATCCGCCCCGTCGAAGAGGTCGACGAGCACCGCCTCATGCTCGAGGCCACGGGGACGTGACGTGATGTGGCGGCCCTGACGCTTCCGCGCTGCTTGGATAACATGCCCACTTTCCGCAGGAGCTTCTCTCGACCACGATGACCGATCCCACGAGACAACCCGCCCTCCTCTGGAGCGAGTGGCTCAACCGCCTGGGGCCGCTGCTGGGCCTCTTGCTCGTCCTGGGCGTCTTCGCCGCCATGGTGCCGGTGGGCTGGATGCCCGAGTCGTTCCTCACGCTGCGGAACTTCGAGACGGTCTTGAGGCACACGACGACCGTAGGGATCGCCGCCCTGGGGATGACGCTGATCATCATGTCCGGGGGGATCGACCTCTCCGTGGGATCGACGATCGCGCTCTCGACGGTGGTGATCGCCGTGCTCCTCAAGGACTTCGGCGCCAGCGCCACGGTGGCGGCGCTGGGGGGCATCGCCGTCGGGGCCCTGTGCGGACTGGTCAACGGGCTCCTCATCACGCGCCTGAAGGTAGTGCCCTTCATCGTGACGTTGGGAATGATGCAGTTGGTCCGCGGAGTGGCCAAGTGGCTCGCCAGGGAGCAGCGGGTCGATGCCCCGGACACCTGGCTCAACGAGCTGGCGGCCACGGTGCCGGCCGACCGTCAGTGGATGCTCCTGCCCCCCGGCGTCTGGCTGCTGATCGTCCTGGCTCTCCTCGTGGCGGCTTTGCTCCGCTACACCACGCTGGGGCGGCATACCGTGGCCGTCGGCTCGAACGAGCAGACGGCCCGCCTCTGCGGCGTCCGCGTCAACGCCGTCAAGGTGGCCGTCTATACCCTCGCCGCCGCCCTGGCCGGGCTGGCGGGAGTGATGCAGTTCTCCCGCCTGACGATGGGCGATCCCTCGGTCGCCATGGGATTGGAGCTCGAGGTGATTGCCGCGGTGGTCATTGGCGGGGGAAGCCTCTCCGGCGGCGAGGGCTCCGTGGGGGGCACGCTCATCGGAGCCTTCATCATGACGATCATCCGCACCGGCTGCTCGCAGATGGGGCTGCCGACGTTCGTCCAGGAGATCGTCACCGGCGTGATCATCGTCATCGCCGTGGCCCTCGACCGCCTCCGCCAGCGGCGCCGCGCGGCGGCCTCCTGAACGGCAGCGGCCGGCGGTGCCGCATTCGAGGATGCCGGGAGACTACTTCGAGTCGCTCAGCAGGGCGATGGGGAATTCGGCCAGGGCGTCGGCGAGGCGAAGGGTCGTTCCCTCGATGGGGCAGGCGGCGGCGGTGAAGAGATTGCGGAGCGGTCCGGCCGCCGGGGCCGGGAGGGCGACGCCGGTGTCGCTCCACGTGCCGGCGCCCAAGGGAGGCGGGGGGGGGCCTCCCTCTTCCGGCAGCGGCGTCAGGCGGGCCAGGAAGCGGGGGACGACCACCACCGCGGTCGCCTCGCCGTCGCTGCCGTCGTTTCTCGGACCCCGCCAGGCGAAGGCGCAGACGTGCTCGGCCTTCGCGCCGCTGACGGCGAGGGGATGGTAGTCGCCGCGGCGGAAGAGCTCCGCGTAGCGGCGGCGGAACTGGAGCGTCCGCCAGGTGACGAAGAGCTTGAGGCGGTTGTCGCGCGGCGTCACGGCCAGGCGTGCGGCCAGCTCCCGCTGTGCCTTGGGGCCGGCCTCGACCGCGGCCGAGACCTCGCCGAGGAGCCAGCGGAGGAGGTCGAAGTCGACGGGCCGGCGGTTGTCGGGGTCGACGAGGCTGAAGTCCCAGACCTCCTGGCCCTGGTAGATGTCGGGAACGCCGGGCGAAGCGAGCTTGAGGAGGAGTTGGGAAAGCGACGTGTACAGGCCCCAATCGGCGACGTGGCCGTGGAAGGCCATGAGGTCGGCGAGGAAGCGGTTGCGCGGCCCCTCGGCCAGGGCGGCGGCCACGAAATCGCGGACGGCCGCGTCGTAGTCCTCGTCGGGATTGATCCAGCTCGTGCGGACCTTGGCCTCGCGCGTCGCTTTCTCCATGTAGGCCTGGAGCCGCTCGACGAGCTGCCGGTGCCCTTCGCCCTCGACCGGCTCGAGGGGCCAGATGCCCACCGCACTCTGGTAAAAGAGGTACTCGTCGTTGCGGCTGGGCGCCGGCTCCCCGTCGACGTCGCGGCGGTGGCGGCGGTTCCACCGCGCCCAGCGGTTGACCGCCGCCCGCCAGAGCTGGGGAATCTCGGAGAGGACGCTCAAGCGGGCACGCACGTCCTCGCTGCGTTTCGTGTCGTGGGTCGTGGAAGCCAGCATCGCCTCGGGCCAGAGGCGGCGGCGGGCGAGGTTCTCCTCGTGGAAGGTCTCCACGTCCGCGCCGCCGGCATCGGGCTCCCCTCCCACCTCGTTGAGTGCCGCCAGGGGGTAATAGCGGTAGAAGGCGGTGTCCTCGATGCCCTTGGCGACCACCGGGCTGGTGGTCTGCTGGAAGCGGCCGATGAAGAACTCCCGCTCCCGGCGGCCGGCCTCGTCGAGGTGGGCGGGCTGGCGGAGGAGGAGGACGTCGCGGATGAAGTCGAAGACGGCGGCATCCATCGCCGGGTTGCGGCGCTTGGCCTGGGCCACCGCCCGCAGCACCACCGCCTCGTCGCGCGGGGCGATGAACCGCTCGGTGATGTACGTGCGGTAGACGGGGAAGCAGGCGAGGATCTCCCGCAGCGCCGTCCGCAGCGTGTTGAGCGTGAAGTCGCGGGAATGGCGGTCCTGCTGGCAGAGCCGCTTGAGCCGGTAGGCCAGCAGCTGCAGCTCGCTGGACATGGCCACCCGCAGGATCAGCAGCCGCGCCTGGTAGCCGACCTCGCGGAAGGACATCTGCTGGTGGATGAAACGGGCGTAGATCTTCGTCAGCGCCCGGAAGCCCGCCGGATCGATGAACAGCCGGCCGGTGACGTTGAGGAAGTCGTAGCCCGTCGTTCCCGCCACCAGCCAATCCTCGGGGAGGGGTTCCTCGGGCCCCAGGATCTTTTCGACCAATACGTACAGCGGAGCCCGCACCCCCGGGAGCGGCGGCGGCGCCACGGGCGCCGTCTCGCCGTTGCCGGCAGGGGAGTCGTCGGCAACGACCTCGAGTAGACCCTTCCAGGGAAAGACCTTCGCGGAAAGGGGGCCGGGGCGGCGGGCCAGGGACTCGATGACCTGCGGCTCGATGGCCTCCCAGTCGGGCGGCGACTCGCCCACGACCGCTTCGGCGGTGCCGGCCCTCTGGGCCGGTGCTCCCGGCGGGGGAACCGCGACCGTGGCTGCTTCCTCCAGACGCTGCTTCAGGGCAGCCTGCCCGACGGCCTTCAGGTATCCCCATTGCAGGCGCCAGAGGTACTCCCGCGGGTCGAGGAGCCCGTCGATGTGGTCGATCCGCAGCCCGCTGACGGCGCCGCGGACGAGAAGATCGAAGACGAAGCGGTGCCCCTCTTCGAAGACGGCGGGCTCCTCCATGCAGACGGCGGCCAGATCGTTGATATCGAAGAAGCGGCGGAAGTTGATCTCGTCCGAAGCGGCCTTCCAGTGGGAGAGGCGGTAGGGTTGGGTCTCGAGCAGGGCGTCGAGGCGGTCGAAGCTGGTCGGATCGGAGGCGTCGCCGTTGACCGCCGCCACGCACCGGTCTACGTATTCGGCGATGACCGGTGAAGCTTCGGCCAATTCCCGGAGCCGCCGCTTGACGACCTCTTTCTCCCGCTGCCGCTCCGCAACCCGCTTCGGATCCGTCTCCGTGCAGTCCGGCAGGTACTCCAGGGCGGTGATGATGCTCTCCAGCTCGAGCAGTTCCTCGCTCTCTTCGGGCAGGGTCTCCTGGAGTTCGCTGAGGCCGATATCCAGGATATGGGGGTAGGTTCGAGGATCGATCGGCAGGACCGTCTCCCAATATCGGAGGCGGAAGGCCCCTTCCGCATACTCGACGGTGAGCTGCCCGGCGTCGAGGATGGCGCCGTACTGCCCTCCCAGGACCGGAAGGAGGACCTTGTTGCGCAAGCCCTCCGTGGCGGGGCGCCAATCGATGTCGAAATGGTCGGCATAGGGGGAAGCGGGGCCGTTCTCGAGAACGTCGTGCCACCAGGCGTTCTCCGCCGGAGAAGCGCTCATGTGGTTGGGAACGATATCGAGGATCTGGCCGATTCCCTGCTGCCGGAGGGCCTCGATCAGCGCCTCGTAGTCCTCTTCCGTGCCCAGTTCCGGATTGAGCTGTCCGTAGTCTACTACGGCGTAGCCGTGCGGGCTGCCCGCGGAGGACTTCAGGTAAGGTGATGCATAGACGTGACTTGCACCAAGCGCCGCCAGATAGTCGGCCAGGGCGGCGGCGGCGCGGAAGGTGAGGCTTCCCCGCTGGAACTGGAGCCGATAGGTGGCCGCCGGCCGGCTGGCCTGCGCGCGGACCGCCTTGTCGGTCGCCTCGCAGACGGCGTCGACCAGGGCTTGAAGGTCACTCATAGCCTGAGGAGACTCCCACACTTGGACAAGACGGGTGGAGAATGCCACCATCCTAGGGGAGATGCCGGCTGATGAGAACCGCCCCCCGCGGGGTTTCCCGCCCGGTCGATTCGGCGCCGAGGCTCGACGATGCCCTCACGGCGGCCCTGGCCGAGGTTCCCTTTGCGCGCCCCGTTCCTGCCTACCGTCCGCCGGCAGCCGCGCAGTCCGGATCGAGCCCCGACCGCTGAGTTCGGCGGCGGCCGAGCTCCGTCACTCCTCGCCGATGCAGAGCAGGTGCGAGTAGGTGCGGACGTACCAGCGGCCGTCGAGGAGGGCGGGCGAGGCGAAGACGTGCTCGCCGAACTGGTTGACGTGCAGGATTTCCTGCTCGGGACCGGCGCGGACGACGGTCGTGGACCCGTCGTCGGCCGTGATGAAGACCTTGCCGTCCACGCCCACCGGCGAGGCCGAGATGCCGTGGCCCGTCGCCTCCCCCGGGAGCCGCACGCGGTACATCAACTCGCCGCTGGCGGCGTCGTAGCAGGCCAGGACGCGGAGCATGTCGTTGAGGGTGTAGAGGTATCCCTCGTAGTACAGGGGCGAGGGGACGAAGGGCGAGCCGCGGAGTTCGTCCCAGACGAGCCGTGTGCCGGTCACGTCGCCGCTGCCCCCGGGGCGGATGGCCAGCGTGGGGCCCTGCCGGCCGGAGGAGGCGAAGACCATGCCCTCGCCGACCACGGGAGAGGGGATGACCTCGTCGGTCAGCCCCTTGCACGACCAGAGTTCGGCGCCGGTCTCCGGATCATAAGCCTGCACCTGGTGCTGGCTGCTGGTGATGATCTCGTCACGGGTTCCGTTCTCCGTGGAGACGCGAATGGCGATCGGCGAGCTCCAGCCGACCCGGGCCGACCGCTCCGTCCGCCAGAGCTGCTGGCCCGTCTCGCGGTCGAAGGCGGCGATGAACGACCCCTCCGGCCCCTGGTGGTCCTGGAAGACGATCACCCGATCGCGGTACAAGAGCGGCGAGCAGGCCGTGCCGCGGGAGAGCCTGTGCAGGTCCCCGAGGTCCTGGTGCCAGACGACGTTGCCGCCGAAGTCGACGGCCAGCAGCCCGTGGTTGCCGAAGTAGGCATAGACGCGCTCCCCGTCGGTGGTCGGCGTGCTCGAGGCGTAGCTGCTCTTGGGCCAGCCCAGCTCGGGGGTGGTGCGGTAGGGGACAAACGTCTCCCAGAGGAGCGTGCCGTCGCGGCGGTCGAAGCAGAGCACCGAGCGGACGTTTTCCTCGTCGTCGAGGAAGACGCGGTCGCCCTGCTGGGCGAGGATGTCTTCCACCGGCTCGTCGAGGAACTGGTCGTACGCGGTGGTCAGGAAGATGCGGTCGCCCCAAACGATCGGCGAGGAGTGCCCGCGGCCGGGAACCTCGGTCCGCCAGAGGACGTTCTCCTCGTCGGACCAGCGGTCGGGGAAACCGCTCTCGGTCACGATGCCCTGCCGCGATGGGCCCCGCCACTGCGACCATTGCTCCGCCGCCCCTTCGCCTACCGGGCCGACACCCTCCACTACAACGGATTCGGCCGCCACCGGCGCGCAGCCGAACAGTGCCAGGCCGGTAGCCAGGAGCAGCGGGCTTACCCGCCGCCACCCTGCCTTGCTGACGGTGGTCGAGAAGGAACTTCGCTTGAGTTGAGGGGCCTCGGGGGAGATGGCCATGAGGATTCTCCTTTGGATAGCCGTCGCGACAATGACCTCTTCTTCTTCCAGCCCAACCTACCGCGCAGAACGGGCGGGTCAATTGTCTTCCTGCCAGATGGCGCGGATGGTCTCCTCCTGACCGAAGCCGTTGGGCTGGGCCTCGCTGGGAGTGTTGGCCCAGTACCACCACCGGCCATCCACGGGCGTATGCAGGCAGCGGCTGCCGGGCATCTGCAGGAAACCGTTGGGGTCGTGCTCGCGGATCCAGTCCCAGGCGTAGCGGAGCCAGGCGTTGCGGTATGCGGCGTCCTGGTGAGCGAACCAGGACATCTCGTCATAGCCCCAGATCCAGGGCCAGCCTACGCCCGGCTCGCCCGGCCGGTCGCTGGCGTCCCAGTTGTCGATCTCCACCAGGTACGGCAGGTGCTCGGACCGCCAGCCGCTCGGCGCGACTCCGCCCCGGCTGCGGCCGTAAAAGGAGTCGTGGGCGCCGACCTCGAGCACACCCTCGTGGGGCCGCTCGGGAACCTCCTGAATGCGCAGGGGGAAGGAGTGAAAATCCAGCAGCAGCCGTTCTCCCCGGCGGGGGCCGCCGCCGGGGACGTGCGCGTCGCAGAGGACCATCCCGCGGCGAGCGTTTGCCGCGGCGTAGCGGCGGACGCGGCTGAGGATCGTATCCCAGTGGCGGAAATCGGGGTCGTTGCGGCCCACCAACTCGAGCTGCCCGAAGTGGATTGCCTCGCAGCCGGCATCGATATACGAGGCGGCGAGGAAGAAGAACCAGAGCTGCGCCTCCAATTGCGACACATCAGGAATCGAGGCTCCGCGGCTCCAATGGTTGCGGCCGCCGCCGTCGGGGTAAAGCATCGCCTCGTAGCGGAAGTTCCGCGATTCCGCGGAGAGATCGAAGGCCGCGAAGACCCATTCGGGCACCGCCAGTGTCTCCACCTCGCGGGTGACGATCTCGAAGACGGCGCCCTGGAGGATCATCTCGGCGTCGGCGGCGTGGACCCGCCGCGCCAGCCGCCGCGCCGTGGCGAGTCGTTCGGGGAGGTGTCGCTCGCTACCCCAGACGTAGACGGTTCTGCCGGCGAATTTGGCCCCCGTCTCGGCGAGCATGCGGAGGTTGTCGTCGAAGTTCCCCTGCCCGGTCAGCAGGTCCATCATGGTGATCGAACGAGAGAGGTAGTTCTCCAGGACTTCACGGGAAATGGTATCTCTGAAGGCATAGTCGCGGGCCACCGCAGGCACGGAAGTCAGAAGGGCCAGACAGGCAAACAGCAGTGTCCGCATGGGGGCTTTCCCAGAACTCAAC
>SLBP01000098.1:0-10473 GCA_007126245.1 Planctomycetales bacterium | reverse complement strand
CAATTCCACCAGGCAAGCCCCCAGGTAGCGGCGGACGTCGACGGCGAAGACGTCCAGGGCCAACTGCGCCCGGGTATTGCCTGTCTCGGCCGCTTCGGCGACGTCGCGGAGGTCGCCGCCGACACCGCTGATCCCTAAGAGCCCGCTCCGCTCGGCGAGGTCGTCGAGCACGGCCTCGAGCGATTTGCCGGTCCGCTCCATGACCACGGGGAGGGCGAAGGGGTCGAAGTCGCCGCAGCGGTTGTTCTGCGGCAGGCCGCTCTGCGGGCTCATCCCCATGCTGGTCATCACGCTCACTCCGCCGCGGATGGCGCAGAGCGAACTGGAGCCGCCGAGGTGGCAGGAGATGATCCGCAGGTCGTCGCGGCCAAGGAGCTCGGCCGTGCGGGTGGCGATGTAGCGGTGGCTGGCGCCGTGGAACCCGTAGCGGCGGACGGCGAACTCTTCGGCCCAGTCGTAAGGGACGGCGAAGTAGCGGTGGGCGGGCGCGATCGTCTCGTGGAAGCCGGTCTCGAAGGCCGCCACCAGCGGTATCTCCGGGAGCTGCTCGTTGAGCTGCCGCATGGCGCGGATGTACGGCGGGTTGTGGGCCGGGGCCACGCGGCACAACGCCTCCATGGCCGCGAGCACCTCGGGCGTGACGCGCTGCACGCCGCTGACCTTGCCGCCGTGGACCGCCTTGAAGCCGATCGCCGAGACCTCCGCGGGCGAGGCCAGGCAGCCGGTGGCAGGGTCGGTGAGCTGGGCCAGGCACTGGCGGACCGCCTCGGCATGGTCGGGCACCTGCAGCACCCGCTCGTCGCGGTGGGAACCGATCTCCACCGTGCAGCGGCTCTCGGCCGCGCCGATCCGCTCGATCCCGCCGCGGGCCAACTGCCGCTCCCCGTCGGCCATGTCGTACAGGCGGTACTTGAAGCTCGTCGAGCCGATGTTGGCTACCAGCACCTTCATCCCTCGCTCCTCCTTGCCGGTGTTTCCCTTGCCTCACCGCCACGGAACCACGAAAGGCCGCAGGGCACAGATCGCAGGGAAGGGAGCGAACCCCACCGCACCCGGGAACCATCCCAGGCATGCAGCACTTCGGCTCCCGGTCCTACGCTCCGGTATCTTGGTGCTTTCGTGATCATCCTTCCTGATTCCGCAAGGACTCGATGTCGACCTCCTCGGGAGAGACCTCCACAACCCGACCATCCTCCCAGAGGACAATGGTGGTGCCCGACTGTCGGGCCCGCTCGACGACGGTTACTGCAGCCTTCCGGAAAGCAGCCTCAGCCAGTCCGAACACTTCCCATTTGTCGTGTTCACTCGTGGTCATCTACCTGCGCCGTAATCCTTTCGTACAAGGCGGCATCTGCCACCCTGATTTCGAGATATCGGTACTCGGCAATCACTCTTGGCGGCAACTTTGATGCATCGTAAAGACACCACGCATCCAACAATGGACGATACAGTCCGAACAAGTTCCGCAGGCCCGCAGCAAAACGTCTGCGAATGTCGCTTTCGGCGACGTTGTGGCCGCCCTGGGCCACGCGGTGCGCCACACGGCTCACCGCCAGATCGGCGTTGGGAACCCAAAGGTAGAACAGCATGATACGGTAGCCGTGTCGCTTCATCTGCCGAAACCACCGCGCGTAGCCGCGGCCGGCAAGTGTCGTCTCGAACCCGAAGTCCTCGTGCGCGGCGATCAATTCCCGGATCCGAGCCAAGAGCAGCCGCCCGGCCCGGACGTTCTGGGTCTCCGGCGCAAAGGGCGAGAGGCCCGCGGCAATCAGATCGGCGTTGAGGAACTGGCGGCACGCAACAAACTCCGGGAGAAAGTGGGTGGCAAAGGTCGTCTTTCCGGCTCCATTCGAGCCTGCGATCACATACGCCGTCGGCGATGGCGACCCTGCGAACATGATGAAACTCGCTGCCATTTATCCCTGGGCCGCTCCCTGACCGGTGATGTCGTAGAAATCTGCGTTCATCGCCGGCAGCAGGCTTCCCGGCGGGCTACCGCAGGTAGGCCTCGACGACCCCCTCGGCGGGCCGGGGGATGATGTGGCTGGCGACGAGCTCGCCCACCTGGTTGGCCGCGTTGGCGCCCGCCTCTACCGCGGCCCGCACGCTCCCTACGTCGCCGCGAACCACGGTAGTCACCAGACCGCCGCCGATCTGGACCCGCTTCACGATCTGGACGTTGGCCGCCTTGGCCATGGCGTCGGTGGCTTCTACCAGGGCGATCAGGCCCTTGGTTTCGATAAGACCGATGGCGTCTTGCATGGATTCTCTTTCTGATTGATTGTCTAAGGCTCGGTTATCTGGGATGCGACTTGCCGAGGGGAAGCCGGGGGGGGCCGGCCGCCGTCAGGAGACGTCCTTGCCACCGCCGCCCTTCTGCATGGGGGGCAGGACGACGCCCAGTTCGTCGTGGGGGCGGGGGATGACCTGCACACTGACCACCTCGCCGATGCGCCCGCCGGCGGTCGCTCCGGCGTCGGTGGCCGCCTTGACGGCCGCCACGTCGCCGGTCACGAACGCGCTCACCAGCCCGCTCCCCACCTTATCCCAGCCGACGAACTGGACGTTCGCCGCCTTGAGCATCGCGTCGGTGGCCTCGACCAGGGTGACGAACCCCTTGGTCTCGATCATGCCGAGCGCTTCCATCGCCTTTGCCATAGCACTTCTCCGGATACGTGATAGCAGGGATTGCCGTTTCCACGCGCCACGCGCGCCGGCGGCCCGGCAGGACCACCCGCGTGCGGAATGCCACCCTAGGGCTTGAACAGCTCGACCCGGGTGGCGTGCTCCAGGTCGGCCGCGTTTCCTTCATCGGTATCGAGGTGGACCTCGAGCTTGATCCCTTCCTCGGCCCTGACGAGGAGGTTTTCGAAGACGGTCGTGCAGCTCGATTCGACGCGGAGGCTCATGCGATCGCCGGTCTTGACCCCGTAGAACGCGGCGTCCCCAGGGCTCATGTGGACGTGCCGCTCGGCGCGGATCACCCCCTGCTCGAGCTCGACCACCCCCTTCGGGCCCACGAGGACGCAGCCCGGCGTCCCCTCGATCTTGCCGCTGGGGCGGACGGGCAGGTCGATGCCCAGGGAGATGCCGTCGGTGAAGGCCAACTCCACCTGGCTCGACGAGCGCGTGGGCCCGAGGATCCGCACCGAAGGGAGCATTCGCCGCCGCGGTCCCACGACCATCACCGTCTCTTCAGCGGCGAAAAAACCCTCCTGGAGCAGCGGCTTGGCCACGGTGAGCCTGGCTCCGGGGCCGAAGAGGGTCTCCAGATCGGCGTCGCTGAGGTGGGCATGGCGGGCGGAAATGCTCACCACGAGGTTGGGCCGCCCGTCGGGAAGCTTCACGCCGGCGAGGACGATCTCGCGGACGATCTGCTCCACCGTCTTGCGGTCGATGCGGCGGGGGCGTTGCTGCGTTGTGCTCATCGTAAGTTTATGGCCTGCCGTTGGTATCCTTTTCGGCCCCGGGGGCCACGAGCAGCTCGATGCCCGCAGCCTCCAGCCGCTCACGCCACGGCTCGTCGAGCCCCTCGTCGACCACCAGGCAGTCGGCCGCCTCCAGGGGGCAGAGGTGCGCCAAGCTGGGGCGGCCGAACTTGGAGCTGTCGGCGACGACCAGCACGCGGTCGGCAGCCTGCATCATCGCCCGCTCGGTCTCGACCAGCAACAGGTTGTTGTTGAAAAGTCCCTCTTCGGTAATTCCTGCAACACTGAGGATCGTCGTCCGCACCCGCACCGCGGCCAGCATCCGGTCGGCCAGGGGCCCCCGGGCGACGCCCGTGCGGGGGCAGATGTTGCCGCCGACGAAGATCAGGTCGCTGTGCGGGTCCGAGGCAAACAGGTTGGCGACGGGCAGCGAGTTGGTGACCACGTGGAGCCGCCGGCCCACGAGGAGCCGGGCCACTTCGTACGTCGTGCTGCCGCCGTCGAGCAGCAGCGTATCGCTCTCTTCAATCTCCGCCGCGGTGCGGCGGGCGATGGCCTTCTTCTGGTTCCACCGGAGGGGTTGGCTCTCTTCGAAGTGCGGGACCTTCGGGGAGGCGCCCGCGTAGAGCACCCCGCCGTGGATCCGGCGGACGGAGCCGAGCTCCTCCAAGTGGTCGAGGTCGCGGCGGATCGTCGAGGCGGATACGGAGAGCTCGCGCCCCAGTTCAGGGAGGGTAGCGAAATGCCGCGTCCGCACGAGTTCCAGCAGTTGACTGCGACGTTCTTCCGCAAGCATAGGGCGCACCTGCCGAGCAATGGGGTCCCGTGCGGCGAATTCACCCGCAGCGCCTCGGCGGCGCCGTCCCCGCGGGCCGGCATCGCAGGGGGCTTCGTTCCACCTCCCCGTCCCGCTTACGGAGCAGGCTGCCACCAATGTCAACCCAGGTTACCCAATGCGAATCCGCTTAGCAACAGTATGCGCCGAGAGTGCGCACTTTGCAAGCGTTTGGCGCCACATGAGTGAAAGATTGTGAAAGATTGTGACGGAATCCGTTCACCCCTTCTGTGCCGCCTGCCGGCGCGAGTAGTTGACAAATGTCCACGTTCCCCTACAATGCGGGCAGGTTGCCGGGCCGCTGACCGGAGGGGACCGGACGACCGGGGCTACCGGGGGGCCGGAGCGTGACGGCAGGACATAGGAGGATCAGCGATGCGACGCAATAGCACCCGTCGGAACGACCATCGGGCCGCGGAGAATCTCCGCGGCCCGCGGCCGATCGCCGAGGCGGTGGCCGAGTTGCTCGGTGCGATGGGAATCGAGCCGCGCGAGGCGGCCGTACACGTTATGCCGCGAAACCAGCACACTTGGCCGGGGGGATGCTTCCCGGAGGCGGCCGAGGCTTCGCTGCGCCCATCGTGAAGCGGGGCGGCGGCGCATGGCGTTCCCCCCCAGAACGTTCCCGGGAGTGTTTCCTGTCTACACCTCGATGTCGTACGGCGCGCGGCGCGGCCGGGCGACCAGGGCGCTGGCGACCTCGTCGCCGACGAAGTCTTCCTGCTCCGGGTCCCAGCGGAGCTTCCGCTTCAGGAGCATGGCGATGTTCGCCAGGTGGCAGGTGGAGACGGCGCGGTGGTGGGAGAAGGCGTCGGAGACGGGCTCGGCGCGGCGGCGGACGCACTCGAAAAAGTTCGTCATGTGGGCGTGGTTGATGATGTCCCACCAGTCGGTGCCGGGCATACCCGAGGAGGGGTCGATGCGGCTGATATCGACGGTGAAGGGCACGCCCTTGTGGAGATCGATCGTCGCCTCGGCGAGCTCGGCGTGGTCGGCCTCGGTGAGCTCCTCGACGGGTCGGCCGGTGAAGCGTCCGCGGTTGACGAAGACCCGCCCCCGGCTCCCTTCGAAGAGGACCCCGTTGTCGCCGCCCGCCTGGATGATGATGCGGTCGCCGTTGGCGAAGGTGGCCACGGCGCGGTAATTCGTGGCGGTGTTGAAGCCGTTGGGGATCGTCTGCCGGCCGGCGAAAAAGGCGACCGGGTCGAAGTCGTCCGGGATGTTGGGGAAGTCGCCCACGCCCTCGATCTCGACGGGGCCGCTATCTTCATGGCCCAGCGCCCAGTGCGCGATGTCCACGTGGTGGGCACCCCAGTCGGTGACGTTGCCGCCGGAGTACTCGAGCCAGAAGCGGAAGCTGCCGTGGCACCGTTCCGGCGTGTAGGGGACGGCGGGGCACTGGCCGAGCCAGTAGTCCCAGTCGAGGTGGTCCGGCGGTTCGGCGGTGGCGAAGGGGCCGCCCGCCGGGCTGGCGCCGATGCCGCAGGTCGCCGTGACCGGCCCGCCCAGCCGCCCGCTGCGGACGAGGGCCACGGCGTTCAGGAAGCGGTCGCGGTCGCTCCGCTGCTGGGTGCCCACCTGGACGACGGCGCCCGTCTCGCGGACGACGCGGCAGAGGATCTTCCCCTCTTCGATGGTCAGGGTGAGGGGCTTCTCGCAGAAGAGGTCCTTGCCGGCGCGCATGGCGTCGACGGCAATCCGCGTGTGCCAGTGGTCCGGGGTGCCGACGGTGACCACGTCGACGTCGTCGCGGTCGAGGAGCCGGCGGTAGTCCTGGTAGGGCTCGCAACCTTCGTAGTGGCCGGCGAAGGCGTGGGCGCGGTGGAGGTCGACGTCGGCGCAGGCGACCATCGTGCCCAGCCGGGCGGCGCCGTGGGTGATGGTGCCGCCCTGCCCTCCCATGCCGATGCCCCCCACCCCGATGCGGTCGTTGGCCGCGGCGGCGCGTGCCGCCACGTTGGTGAAGACGTGAGGGACCAGGCCGCCGGCAGCGGCAGCCGCCGCCGAGCGCTTGAGGAATACGCGACGCGTGGAACGCTCGATCATGGTAGGCAACCTCCAATCGGCCGAACAATGATTCAACTTGCCCCCGACAAAAAAACTCTCGACGGCACTGCCGGCGAGTCTACCTCAAGGCGGCGGCGGCGACTACCGTTTTCTCCGCGGTGGCGCAAGGCGCCTCGGGACGAGGGGGCCTGCGCCACGGGATGCCGATGGGGAGTCGTCCGGCAGCGACGGGGGCCGCGAGACGTACAGGCGCACGTGCCGCCGCGGCCCTTGCGGTCGATCTGGCGATTGCGTAGCCGGCGCCTCTGGTCGCCTCGGGTCTCCTGGAAGTAGATCGTCCGGTCGTTGGTGTAGGCGCCGGAGGACGATGGCAGGCTAATCCCCCGCCTCGCTGCGCCGCACCGACCAGATGGCGCGATGATCGTAGGTGCGGTCCAATCCGTCGAAGCGGCCGTGGATGTAGCCGCGCCCTCCCACGTGGGCCGGCACCTGCTCCGGGGCGCCGCGGAGCGTGGCCTCCAGGGCGAGGATGGCCAGCGGCTCGATGCGGTCGAAGTTGGCGTTCAGGTAGCCGGGCCCCGGGAAGAAGAAGCCGTCGTGCAGGCGCCGTTCGATGATGCGGTCGGCCACCCGCCGCGCCCGTTCCAGGTAGGCGGGGTCGGGCGCGGCGCGATACAGCTCGAGCATGGCGAAGACCTCCTCGGGGCTGTCGCCGGGGGCGTCCAGCTCGAGCGCCACCGCCTCGCCGGGCCGGCGGCCGATCTCGCCCAGCCCCAGCCCCGCCGCGATGCGCCGCGCCGTCTCCCACAGGGCGTCGCGCTCCGCGAGGCGGAAGGCCCGCGCGTAGACGAGGAGGAAATCGGCGTCGGCCCGCAAGGGCCGCAGCTCCCTCCCCTGCTCGCCGTAGTAGCCGGTCCGCTGGATGCGGTAGCCGGTCAGGTCGGTGCCGTCGGCCCACATGGGCCGGAAGTGATTCTCCTCGGGCACGTAGGCATGTCGGGCGTAGGCCTCGAGGCCGTCGGCGGTCCATTGCAGGAAGTCGGCGCCTGCCTCGCCCATCGCCTCGGCCATGCCGAGCTGCACGAAGCCGTCGCGGGCGTAGATCGTCCTCGCCTGCCCCCAGAGTGCCCAGCCCTCGCGGGCCACGTCGCCGAACTCGGCGCCGAACTGGTTCTCGGCGCGGTCGCCGTAGGTCGACCAGGTGTACCGCCCCGTCAAGGGCCCGTCGGGCGGGTCCTGCCGCCGCCGCGGCTTGCTGAACTGGTAGACGCCCAGCCCCGTCTCCGGGTGACGGGCGCGGACGTACATGCTCGCCAGCCGCTGCGACCAGGTGAGCGCCCCCTCCTCGCCCGCCAGGCGGTAGAGCATGCCGCCGGCGTAGATCAGGTCCGAACCGCAGTTGATGAACGACAATCCGTCGCCTTCGTAGAAGGGCTCCGGATCGTGGAAGACGTGCTCCCAAAGGGGCCCGAGCTCCCCGCCGTAGGAGCCGTGGCGGTTCATGTCCAGCAGGCCCCAGTCGCGGACGTGGGCGTTCCAGAAGGCGCGGATGTAGCGCGCCGTCGCTTCCGGGCATACCTCCCAGAGCAGCTCGTAGAAGGGATAGTTGCACTTCAGCTCGTGGCAGTCGGCGTCGAAGTGGCCCACCGGCTCGAGCGTCCGCAGGTCGACGAACTGGTGGCCGCCCCAGCGGAGCAGTCCGCACTCGGCGGCGAGGTGCTCGAAGTGGTAGCGGACGGCGTCTTCCGCAGCCTGGCGGTAGCGGGGCTCGCCGGTGAGATTACTGAGCCCCACGAGCGCGCGGAAGAGGTTCTGCTGGCTGGCGAGGTTGGAGATGATGTATTCCTCGCCGTCGAACCGCCAGACGACCGGCTCGCCGGTCTCGACGTTCAGGCCGTCGGCCAGCAGCGGCGTATCCCGGCCGCTCCAGCGGTCGCGGCCGCGCTCGAGGGCCCGGTCGGCAAAGGCGCGGACCGCCTGCAGCCGCGCCTCGTCGCCGGGGGTCCTCTCGGGGAGGCGGTCCGCGCCCGGAACGGCCGGCGGCGTCCATGCCAGGAGGGCCACGGCGATCGCTGCCCCCGTGGCGGCGATCCTGCTGCACTGCCTCGATGTGGCGGTCATGTCGTCCCCTTTCTCGTAGGGCTCTCGGCAAGAAAGCTGCGATGCGGGAAGCGGCCGGGGGGACCGCTCGTGGCGGCGGCAGCCGCCGCGGGAAACGCCTCCGCGTCCCCGGCCGCGGCTAACGGGGGCCGACGCGGCGGGTGTTGTATTCGCGCCGGTAGCGGCGGAACTCGTCGGTATCGGGATAGTGCTCGTCGGGGCCGTAGGGGTAGCCGCTCATGCCATGGAAGGGGAGCGGCTCCACGGTATCGGGATAGGCGGTGGCCAGGTCCATGTCCTTGCAGAAGCTCACGGTCTCCAGCAGGAACGAGCGGCGGAACCCCTCGGGCACGGGGCCGAAGGCCTCGGCGCCGAAGCGGAGGGTCAGGCCGTCGCCCCGGCCCATGATGACGAAACGGTTGTCGGCCTCCTCGAGCAACTCGGCGACCTCGCCGAAGCGGGTGTAGTCGCCCGCCATGAGCTTCCAGTCCGCGGAGCGGTCGATGTTGCTGAAGTCGAAGAGGTTCGGCTGCCGGCCGTCCGGCGAGTATTCCCGCGGGAAACCGAGGTAGTCGAGGTAGGCACTGGCGGCGGATCGCTCGGTGAGGCGCAGCTCGGCATCGGCGCGGTGGGGGGCGAGGAAGATCGAGTCCCAGTAGATCTCCATGTTGCTGGAGACGCGGAGCCGGCGGTCGGTGGGGAGGACGTGGCCGGTGAGGTCCAGGGTCATCGTGTGCTGGATGCCCGCCGGATAGCCGACCTCGCGGAAGATCTCCACCCACTCGCCGTCGCGGAAGACCTCGAACGTCGGGGCGGAGAGCCGCAGTCCGGCCTGGCTGGCGGCGAAGTTCGTAGACGAAAAGCTGTACTCGACCCAGCCTGACAGGAAGAGGATCAGGCGGTCGTCCGCGTCGAGATGGCCCAAGCGGTCGCCGAAGTCGAGCTCGACGTAGTGCTCCTCGGCGTACCCCAGGAAACGGGGGTCGGGATCGGTGGCGCCGGCGTACCGCCGGTCGACGCGGGAGAGGACCTCGGTCACGTCGTCGCCGAGGTGGTTGGTGGCCCGCGCCGGGTAGATCGCCTCGTCGAAGCAGAAGACCTCGAACGGCGGCGGCGGCACGCTCACGGCCGCCATTTCGTGCGGATGAACGCGGGTATCGGCGGGATGGTCTACGGCGATGAGCTGGAACGCGTCGGCGTAGATCACCTCTTCCAGGGCATTGACGACGTTGAGCACGTACTGGCCTTCCTTGGCCTCGAGCGGCGGCAGGGGGATGTATTCGGTCGGGTCGGGCGTGGCGTAGACGCCGGGGGAGACCAGGTAGCCGAGGCCGCCCACGCCGCCGAAGTCGCTGACGAACTCGTGGTGCTCGCCCGTCCAGGCGAAGAGGTGGGGGCAGGAGGAGGGCTTGCGGTTGAGCTGCTCGACCGTCACCACCTGGCCGGTGGGGAGCTCCGCTTCGCCCTGGAGGACGCCGTCGGGCCAGAAGATGCGGAGCCAATCGACCTGGGGATGCTCTCCCAGGCCGGCCTGGAGGCGGAGCGGCGGTGCGGCCACCGCCCCGGCGGCGCTGCCCACGGTGAACTGCTGGTAGACCGTGCCCGCCTTGACCTCGACGCGGGCGCCCACCGCGGAGCGGTTCGACCGCGTCTTATGGTCCTGCCCGCGCGTACCCACCAGCCGCAGCCCGATCCACTCGCCTCCGGGAGTCACGTTTTCGATGAGCACCGGTTCCTGGCCGATGGGCGCCAGGAGGAGGTCGCAGAGGCCGTTGCCGGTGAAATCGGCCGCCAGGCCGCTGGCATCGCCTTCCGTTTGGATGGCGTTGAGCACGAGGCCGGAGTCGACGGCCCCGGCATCGACGAAGCCCTTCTCCGGCCAGAGGTTGGTCAAGAGCACCGGTCCGCGGGTTCCGTCGCGGCGGTGGGCGTCGAAGATCACCAGGTCGAGGCTGCCGTTGTTGTCCACGTCGACGAGCTGGCCGCCGCTGCCGCGGAAGTGGCCGAACTGGCTGCGGAAGGTCTCGTCGAGGCGAAAGCGGAACTCCCCCTCGTTGAGATAGAGATCGACGCCCTCGGCAGTGAAGACGAGGATGTCGGGAT
>SLBP01000014.1:0-10508 GCA_007126245.1 Planctomycetales bacterium | reverse complement strand
CCAACAGCAGATGCGGGCCCGGTTCGAGGCAGTGAGGGCACCATAGTAGTCGCCCATCGCCAGCTTCCCGTTCACCTGGGCGGCATTAATGACCGCTATGATCCCCAATGGCAGGGCCACGATGCCGAACGGTAGACAGAACGGCAGACAGCAGACGAACAGCGCCGAGGCGAAGGCGAGAAGGATTGCCAGGACCGCCTGCACCAGGTAGTTCGGCACGTAAGGAGCCGGCGGATACGGCTGCTGGTACGGGTTGCCCTGATCAGGACCTTGCATCCGGCAAATTCCCCTCGCGTTCGAGCAAGCCTGAAGACCTCCTGACCTCCTGCACAGGCAGCCGCACGGAGCCCGCCTCACCGCAGGAGTGAGGATTTCCTATCTATAAGACCGGGAGGTTCAGCGACGTGCAAGGGGGCATCTGGCTTCGCTCTGCCTGCGGAGCCCGGAAATGCCCCCGCAGCCACATTCGCACAGATTCTCCGCAGACCAGGTGCCGCTTGTCCTGGCGCAGTGTGTGGCAATATGATGTTCGAATGCGAGTGCCCGCGGAGGAGGCCCCGTTGGCGTACGACTGAAGTGACCGATCTCGGAGGGATGCATCGAATGACCATCTCCTCGCGCACTCCCGACGGCTCGTGGAGCGAGTGCCCCGTCTGCGGGCATTGGATTTGCATCACGCCCTCGCCGGGCACCTGCGACGGCCCATGCCCCTGCTGCGGCCACCTCCTCTGGTTCACCGGCTCGGGGGCCGTGCCCCTGTGGCGCGTCGACGCTGAGATCACCGAGCAGGTTCCCGTGGCCCTGCCCGCTGAGATGGTGATCCCGGACTTGGTTCTGGACGCCGTCCCGGAATCCGTGGTCCGCGACACCCGCATCCTCCCCATCGCCGATTCGTCCGACGGCCTCACGGTGGCCGCTGCCGTGCCCGTCGATACTGATGCAATGGGAAAGCTCGAGTTCATCTTGGGCCGCTCGATCCTGGTCCTCCCCGTCGACGCCGCATGGGTCGACGAACAGATCGCGAGCCATTACGGAGGATAGGCTTTGCCGGAGAACGGAACGATTGATTGGGGGCAGCCCTTGGCTGTAAACTGACCTGCATCGAGCACCAGGAGAGAGCCCCATGCTCCGGACCAAGCCCATCGTACAAGCACAGGCAGCAGTCCACGTTCCTCTCACATCGAGTGGGCGCCGCGCAGCGCGTATCGCCTGGCTCATGGTGGTCGTCGGTTGCCATGCGGCGGGGGCGACTGGCTTCGCAGCGGAGATCACCGGTACGCAGTGGGAGGAGATCGAGCTCGCCTTCACGGCGGAAAAGGAGTATGCGAATCCCTACACGGAGGTCGAACTCCACCTGGTCTTCTGTGGCCCCGGCGGCCAGGAGCTCGTCCGGCCGGCATTCTGGGACGGCGGCGATCGCTGGCGGGTCCGCTTCGCCGCCCCGGCGACGGGCCGTTGGAGCTGGCGGAGCACGGCTTCGCACCTCGACACGCTGATCGTCTACCTGCCCGAGGGCGGCCCCGTCACTCTCACCAGACTCACGAAGCCCCTGGCATACCAGTGGTTCAACCCCAAGAGCGGCGATTGGCAGGGCGGCGGCAACACCGACGGCGCCCAGTACTCGACGGCGGCCCCCAGCAGCGAACCGTGGGTGCTGCGGGCCAGGTGACCTGCCCGCTTACGGCCGCCAGCGGTAGAGGACGTTCTTGGTGTAGCCGTCGTCCTCGATGAACACCAGGTATTCCCCGTCGGCCCGCCGGAAGACGTTCATGCTGTGGACGATGTCCTGGAGGGCGTCCATGGGCACGTCGCCGGTGCGGGTGCCGCTGGGCTGGAAATGGCCCAGGTAGGCGCGGTCGCGGCGGTCGAAGACCATGACCGTGCCGCACGGCAGGTCCTGGGAGGGAAGCCGCCCCGCGTAGACCACGAAGACGAAGTCGCCCTCGACGGCGAACTCGATTTCTCCGAGGTATTCTGTTATATATGGTAGGGGAATACCGTCCGACATACCCGCGACAGGAGCAATACCATGCGTCCGCAGAGCGACGAACACCCGCGGCACCTGGAAGAGGGCGCCATAGCGAGCGAGGTCAACCGCCGGCGATTCATCGAGTGCGCTGCGGTGATCGGCGGCGCCATGGGCTTGAGCAAGTCCTGGGGGGCGCAGGCCGCCGAGGCCGCCCCCGATCCGCTCCAGCCCGTGGGCGAAGCCAAGGGAATCCACCCCGGACGCGTCGTTTGGGTGCACGATCCGAAAGTGCTCGACTGGGAGGGGCCCGGCGACGGCCATTGGTGGGAGGACGACCACCTCGATCAGGAGAGGATCGACGCCGTGACGGCCAGCGCCGTGTGCGAGCTCACCGGCACCGCCACCGTCGGCGAGGCGTGGAACCATCTCTTCCGCTACCTGAACGGGTCCCGCGGACGGGGTGACGTCGGCTACCGGGCGGGTGAAAAAGTCCTCGTCAAGCCCAATTGGGTGGGCTTGATCTGGCGGGACAAGACGGTCGACGCCGAGACCTACAACCTCGTCCGCCGCCTCGACTACATGAACACCGCGCCGCAGTTGCTCGTCGCCCTGCTGCGGCAGCTCACCGGCGAGGTGGGAGTGGCCCCGGAGGACATTACCGTCTGCGATACTCTCGCCTATCTGCCCAACGAGTACTACGGCATCCTCCACGGCGCGTTTCCCACCGTCCGCTACGAGGACTACGCCGGCCGCTTCGGCCGCATCCAGGTGCAGACCTCGGACGTGCCGTTCTATTGGAGTTCCCGCCCCGAGGGCTACGCCCAGGATTATGTGCCCACCTGCTTCGCCGAGGCCGAGTACGTGGTGAACTTCGCCAATCTCAAGGCCCACATGGGGTCCGGGGTGACCCTCTGTGCGAAGAACCACTATGGCTCCCTGGTCCGCTGGCCGGTGCAGGAAGGCTATTACGATATGCACCCGGAATGTTTCGCTCGGGAGTCGGCAATCTACCGGCCGCTGGTCGACCTGATGGGCCACGCCCACCTGGGGGGCAAGACGGTCCTGAATCTGGTCGACGGGCTCTTCTCGGGGGTCCATCCCCGCGACGCCGACCCGCAGCCCATGGCGATGCCCCCCTTCGACGGTCGTTGGCCGTGCAGCCTGCTCGCCTCGCAGGACCCGGTGGCCATCGATTCGGTGGCCTTCGACTTCCTCTGGGCCGAGCGGACCGACTTCCCGCGCCAGGGAGGCGCCGACGACTATCTCCACGAGGCGGCCCTGGCCGCCGACCCTCCGTCGGGCACGTTCTACGACCCGAACCATCCCGAAGCCACCGAGCGGCTGGCCAGCCTGGGCGTCCACGAGCACTGGAACAATGCCGAGGAGAAGCAGTATTCCCGCAACCTCGGCATCGGCCCCGGAATCGAGCTGGTGGCGGTGACCGGGTAGGTCGTCGGCCGATCTCCCGGCGACGACGGAGGAATGCGGGTGCGTGGGTTTGCGAGCAGACGGCTTTGCCTGCGGGCAATTCGGCGGTCAAGAGCGTCAGCTTTCACAACTGAGGAGCCAATCGATGAAGCCTTCCATCAATCGCCGCGGTTTTCTCGGGGCCTCGGTGGCGACGGGTGCCTTGACGATTGTCCCCCGGCACGTCCTCGGCGGCGCCGGGCACGTGGCGCCCAGCAGCAAGATCACCCTCGGCCATATCGGCATCGGCAGCCAGTGCTTCCGCGAGCTGGGCGGCCTGCTGGAGAATCCCCAGATCCAGATCGTCGCCGTCTGCGATCCGAACAGGGACAGCAGCGATTATGTCGAGTGGGGCAAGAACGAGATCCGGCAGCGTATCCGCAACTTCCTCGGCGACTCCACCTGGAGAGAGAACGACAGCGGCTGCCCCGGCGGCCGCGACGTGGGGCGGCAGGTCGTCGAGGCCTACTACGCCAGGGAGCGGGACAGCGAGGAGTTCCGCGGCTGCACTGCCTACGCCGACTTCCGCGAAATGCTGGAGACGGAAGAGGACCTCGACGCCGTGAAGATCCTCACGCCCGACCATTCGCACGCGGCCCTGGCCGTCGCCGCCATGAACAAGGGCAAGCACGTGCTCATGCACAAGCCCATCGCCAACCGGCTGTACGAGGGACGGCGCGTCCTCGAGACCGCCCGCCGGACGCAGGTGGCCACGCACATGCTGGCCTACGGGAGCGGCGCGGGCAACGGCCGCATCGTCCGGCAGGTCCTCGCCGGCGCGATCGGCACGCTGCGCGAGATCCACAACTGGACGAACCGGCCCGTCTGGCCGCAGTACACCGAGATCCCCCGCGACCGCCCGCCGGTCCCCGAGGGGTTCGAGTGGGACCTGTGGCTGGGGCCCTCCGTCGATCGGCCCTTCCATCCCCACTACACCCATACGGTCTATCGCGGCTGGTACGAGTTCGGCGGCGGCTCGATGGCCGACATGGGGATCTACAGCCTCTGGCCGGTCTTCACGGGCCTGGACCTCGGCGTGCCCGTGAGCGCCCAGGCATGGGCGACGCACACCTGCACCATCGAAGACAACGTCAGCCGGGTGGCGAGGAACGACTTCGCCTACCCCACCGGCTGCACCATCCGGCTCGAGTTTGCGGCCCGCAACGGTCAGCCGGCGGTGGACCTCTTCTGGTACGACGGCGGCATGAAGCCCCGCCTGCCGCGGGAGGTCGAGGAGCACGACGTCGAGATGCAGCGCGAGGGCATCCTCTTCGTCGGCGACGAGGGCGCCGTCATGGCCGGTTTCAACGGGGCGAACCCCCAGCGGTTCGCCGGCGGCCGCCAGGAGCCGCTCCCCCTCGACGACAGCTCGCCCGACGGCGGGCGGGAGGGACGCGCGCGCTCTTGGGTGAACGCCTTCCAGGGGGGCGAGCCCTCGCCGGGCTCTTTCCTCAACGCGGCCTCCATTACCGACGCCGTCAACCTCGGCACCGTGGCGCTCCGTGCGGGCAGGAAGGTGATCTTCGACAGCGAGGCCATGCAGATCACCAACGTCCCCGACGCCGACCAATACCTCCACCGCGAGTACCGCGAGGGCTGGGAGCTCTGAGAGGAACGCGCTCGACGGCCCCATGCCACACGGCCGCACTCGCCAGGGGCGCCAGCGTGCCGCAGACGGATCGGCGATCCGTTCTCGGGCACGTCCCTCCGCGGTTTCTTCCCTCCTCCAGAGCGCGCCGCGCAACCCGGCAAGAGCTCGCGGGCCGGAGGCCATCCGCGGAGGATCGCCGACCGCGCCGCGGCGAAGCGACGCCGAACCGTACCGCCCCGGTCCTGCCGGAATGCGGCGCCGCTTCCGCTAACCGCGAACGACGAAATTGATCATCCGGCCCGGGACGATGATCGTCTTGTGCACCTCGCGGTCTTCGAGCAGCTCGGCGATCCGCGGGTCGCTGCGGGCGGCGGACTCGAGCATGGCGTCGGTGGCGCCGGCGGGGATGCGGATGCGGCTGCGGAGGCGGCCGTTGACCTGCACGGGGACCTCGACGGTGTCCTCGCGGATCGCCGCCTCGTCGAACTTCGGCCAGGGCTGGTAGGCGAGCGTCTTATCGTGGCCGAGCACCCGCCACAGCTCCTCGGCGACGTGCGGCGCGAAAGGGGAGAGGAGGAGGATGAACTGCTCCATGACCGCCAGGGGGCGGACCTCCTGCTTGAGAAAGTAGTTGGCGAACTCCATCATGCGCGCGATGGCCGTATTGAAGCCGAGCGACTCGATGTCCGAAGTGACGGCGTGGATGGTGCGGTGGAGGACGCGGCTCTGTTCGGCCTCGGCCGGGACGTCGCGGACGGCGGGGTTCAGGGCCACGCCCTCGGCCCGCTCGTCGACGATCATCCGCCAGACACGGTCCAGGAAGCCGCGGACGCCGCTGACCCCCTCCATGCTCCAGGGTTTGACGGCCTCGAGCGGCCCCATGAACATCTCGTACAGCCGCAGGGCATCGGCCCCGTAGTGGGCCACGACATCGTCGGGATTGACGACGTTGCCGCGGCTCTTGGACATCTTGTAGGCGCGGCTCTCCACGCGGATCGCCGTGTTGGCCGTAAGGACGAAGGCATCGCCCTGCTTGACGACTTCGCTGGGATCGAGCTTGATGGGCAGGAGCTCGCTTCCGTCCGACTTGCGGACGGGGCGTCCCTCTGGGTCCGTCTCGACCTCCTCGGCGCCGACCCACTTCGTCCCGCCGCGGTAGGCGGTGAACTCCATCTCGCCGAGGATCATCCCCTGGTTGATCAGCTTCCGGAAGGGCTCGCTCGTGGAGAGGTAGCCCCGGTCGAAGAGGACCTTGTGCCAGAAGCGGGCGTAGAGCAGGTGCAGCACGGCGTGCTCCGCCCCGCCTACGTAGAGGTCGACGGGCATCCAGGCCTTCTCCACTTCGGGGGCGACGAAAGCCTCGTCGTTCTTGGGGTCGAGGAAGCGGAGGTAGTACCAGCAGGAGCCCGCCCACTGGGGCATGGTGTTCGTCTCCCGCTTGTAGCGGCGGCCGTCGATGGTGACGTAGAGCCAGTCGGCGGGGGCCTGGTCGAGGGGCGGTTCGGGCCGCTCGCCGCTCGACTCCAAGCGAGGCATGTCCGGCAAGTCGAGGGGCAGGTCCTCCGCCTGCAGGGGCCGTACGCGGCCGGTGGGATTCCCCTCTTCGTCGAGTTCGTGGAGGACGGGGAAGGGCTCGCCCCAGTAGTGCTGGCGGCTGAAGAGCCAGTCGCGGAGCTTGTAGTTCACGGCGGGCCGCCCCAGGCCCTTCTCGTGGAGATGCCCGGTGATCCGCGCCTTGAAGTCGTCGGTGGCCAGGCCGTCGTAGCCGCCGGAATTCACGGCCGTACCGTTCTCGGCAAACGGCAGGCGGCCGGCGAGCACGGCGGCGCGGTCCACGCCGGCGCGTCTCCCCGGATCGACCACCGCCCGGATGGGCAGGCCGAAGGTCTCGGCGAACTCGAAGTCCCGCGTGTCGTGGGCGGGCACGGCCATGATGGCGCCCGTGCCGTAGCTGATGAGCACGTAGTCGGCGATCCAGATGGGGATCGCCTCGCCGTTGACGGGATTGACGGCGTAGGAGCCGGTGAAGACGCCCGTCTTGCGCTTGGCGAGGTCGGTGCGGTCCAGATCGCTCTTGCGGGCCGCCTCGTGGCAGTAGGCCCGCACCGCCGCGCTCTGCTCGGCCGTCGTCAGCCGCGCCACGAAGGGGTGTTCGGGGGCCAGGACCATGTAGGTGGCACCGAAGAGTGTGTCGGGCCGCGTGGTGAACACCCGGAGGACGTCGTCCCCCGCCCGGCGCGGCCAGCCGCCGGCGATGCGCGCGGCGTTCCAGGTAGCGTATTCCTTCCCGTCGGGACGCCCGTCGGCTGTCCGCCGGCTGCCGATGAAAAAGTCCACTTCGGCGCCTTCGCTGCGTCCGATCCAGTTCCGCTGCAGGAGCTTGATGCTCTGCGGCCAGTCGAGCTTGTCGAGTGCCTTGTCGAGCCGGTCGGCATAGGCCGTGATGCGAAGCATCCATTGCCGCAACGGCAGCCGGACCACGGGGTGGCCCCCCCGCTCGCTCACCCCCCCGACCACCTCCTCGTTGGCCAGCACCGTCCCCAAGGCGGGGCACCAGTTGACCGGCGCCTCGCTCTGGTAGGCCAGGCGATGCTCGTCGCGGTAGCGCGCCACGGCCGTCTCACCCTCGGCGGCTACCTCGGGCGGAATGGGCAGCTCGGCGATGGGCCGGCCCCGCTGCTGGGCTTCGTCGAACCAGGTGTCGAAAAGGACCAGGAAGATCCACTGCGTCCAGCGGAAATAATCGGGGTCGGTGGTGGCCAGCTCGCGGTCCCAATCGTAGCTGAAGCCCAGCATCTTCAGCTGGCGGCGGAAGTTGGCGATGTTCTTTTCCGTGGTCGTCCGCGGGCAGGTGCCGGTCTTCTTGGCGTGCTGCTCCGCAGGCAAGCCGAAGGCGTCCCAACCCATCGGATGCATCACGCTGACACCCCGCATCCGCTGGTAGCGGGCGACGATGTCCGTCGCAGTATACCCCTCCGGATGGCCTACGTGGAGCCCATCGCCACTGGGGTATGGGAACATGTCAAGAACATAGATCTTGCGTCCCGCGGGGAGACGGGGGGTGCGAAAGGTGTGGTTTTCTTCCCAGAATCTCTGCCACTTCGGTTCCAGGGGCGCCGGGTTGTAGCGGGACATATCGCGGTCCGACGGTCGTAGTAAGGAATGGTCAATTCATCGTGGAGGGTAGATTCTACCCCCTCCCCGCCAGGGCGGCAAAGGGTCCGAGGGACGCGCTCCTCGGAACAGCAGCGAGGAGGAGGCGGCGGGGTCGCGGTTTCCGGGGCAATACCCGCAGCAGAGTCGGACGTCTCCCGCCTGCGAAGGATCGCCAGGGCAGCTCTTCAGGCGAGCGCACTCAAACCCACCGCGTCGGGGGAAGACTGGACGACGGCCAGCTTACTCACCCAGTGGAGGCGCTCGTGGGCGGTTGCAAGACGCTGTTCGGCGGCCGCACGATCCGCGTCGCTGCGGCTGGTCTCGATCTCGCCGCGGAGGCGGGCGATCCGCTCGCCGTAGAAGTCAATGAGATTCACCGCTTCGTCGGGGTCGATTCCCGAGAGGTCGAGGTCCACGCGGATCATGGCCAGTTCCGCGTAGTCGCCAGCGGCGAGGACTCCGAGCTGACGGAGCTGCTCGAGGATCTCGGCCAGGCGGCGGGGAGTGATGTCGGCGACGTCGAAGCGGTCGAGGCCCTCGGCCGGTGGACTGCCGTTCTCTGCTGCGCCCTCGACGTTCGATGGGCTGGCGGCGCCACCGAGGGTTACCGGGGGGGCCTCTCTCCGGTCGCCCAGTGCCAGCCGTCCGGCGATGTCGGTGAAGAGGTTGGCGATTCTCATGGGGTTTTCCGTCTTGGCTTTCCGTCTTGCAGGACGGACATTTCTGTCCGTCATCGTCTTGCAGGATGGCCATTCCCGTGCGGCGGGCGGCCTCGTCAGGGGATCCGTCCCGGCGCACCTTCCGGACCGCGGAAGGTCGTGCCGGCCGGCAAGGAGCACATCGTGTGCCGAACGGCGATTCTCCTTGCGATAGGGCTCGATTCTCTCCTCGTGGAGGGGGCGTCGGCCTCGGGGTGGCTCCTGCTTTCCGGCGCCGAAGCGGGCATTCTTTCTGCACTTGCGCGGGCCGCTGCCGGCTTGGGATGGCGGTGTGAGGGGGAAATCGGGATCGCCCGGGGACAGAGACGCGCTGCGGCGGATGCTGCCGATCGGCTGCGGCGAAAGCTGCCGCTGCGGCGAGGACCGGAGAAAGAGGCCGGCAGCAGGCGGCTGCCGGCGTCGCGGAATCCCGCAGGAACCACGCCCTCCGGGCGCGTCGGACCCACCGGCAACCGCCGTAATGCCACCAACCGCGGATACCCGGTGCATAGGAAGCGACGAAGGTACGCACCGGCGAGTCTCGCGGATCGGCGCGGCAGGAACGGCCGATTCGCCACCGGGGGCAGCGAGCAGCACGCCGGCGCCGCTGAGGCGCGGAAGAAACGATTCCTGCACCTAATGCCTCGGGAGAAGAGGGGTTGCGCCATCGCATCGCCGCCGCCGAGGCGGTGCGGCAGCAACAGTGGCACGCCGATTGCTCGCTGAACGGTCGTCTGCGGCGACATGCAGGGGGGCATGGCGCGAGCGACGAGAGGACCATGCCTTACGGACTGTACATCGCGGCCGAAGGGGCGCACGCGCAGTCGATGCGCCTGGAGGCGATTGCCAACAACCTGGCCAACGTCGATACGGTGGGGTTCAAGCCGGAGCAGATGCTCTTTCAAGCGCGGTTCGCCGAGGCGATCCAGCGGGGAAGCGTCGTTCCCGGAATGGGGGCCATCGAGGACGTCGGCGGCGGCGTGCTGGTTCGCGAGACGAAGACCGACTTTTCCCCCGGCCCGCTCAAGCACACCCGCATCCCGACGGACGTGGCCGTCGACGGCGAGGGGTTCTTCGTCGTGCTCAAGGATGGCGAGGAGCATCTCACGCGGGCCGGCAATTTCCGCCTTACGGACGACGGCGCCCTGCTCACGCAGCAGGGCTACCCCGTACTGAGCGATCTCGGGGCCCCGCTGGTCATCGACCCGCTCGCGGGGCCGTGGACGATCACCGCTTCCGGGACCGTGCGCCAGGGAGAAGTGGCCCAGGACTTGGCGCTCGTGCGGCCCCACTCGCCGAACGACCTGGTCAAGGCGGGAGAGAACCTCTTCCGCGCGCTGCTGGCTCCCGAGGCCCTGCCCGCCGAAGAGCGGCGGGTGGCCGCCGGCTATCTGGAAATGTCGGCCGTGCAGCCGACTACGGAGTTGGTGGAGCTCATCGAGGCCTCGCGGGCCGTGGAGGCCAACGTCAACGTGATGCGGACCCACGACCAGATGCTCTCCGGACTCCTCACCCGCGTCCTCCGGACGCGATAGTGGCGAGTGGCGAGGGGGCAAATGGGACGAGCTTCCGGCGAATGGAAACACCGAACACCCCGCCGACCCCTGACCCCTGACCCCTGACCCCT
>SLBP01000178.1:0-29596 GCA_007126245.1 Planctomycetales bacterium | reverse complement strand
GCGCGAGGGCGCTGCGGCCCGCTCGCGTTGTATTGCTGTTAGAAATACTCAATACTATGATAACGGGCTCGGGAACGGTCGCGGTTGGGATCGACGCGGCCGTGACGGCTCGCCAAAGAATTCCAGGAGGGCCCTGCACCGCTACCGAGGAGGAAAGGGACGCACGGCGCCGAGGGGCGGCGCGACCCTTCCGCACCGCTGGGGGGCTGATTGGGAATGACCGACTCCTTCGACCCATACCGCAAGTGGCTGGGAATCCGCCCCCAGGATCAGCCGCCGCACCACTACCGGTTGTTGGGGCTGGAGATTTTCGAGGCCGACGAGGAGACCATCGCCAACGCGGCCGATCAGCGGATGGCCTACCTCAAGGGGTTCCAGTCCGGCAGACACCTTGCGCTCTCGCAAAAGCTGCTCAACGAGGTGGCGGCTGCCCGCGTCTGCCTGCTCAATCCCGAGAAGAAGGCCCTGTACGATGCCCGCCTCCGCGAGAACCTGGAGCCGGTCTCGCCTCCACGGGTGGTCGAGGAGACCTGGTTGCCGGTGGCTCCTACCCCGCCGTTGTACGTCGCGCGGAACCGGGGAGGGGTCCGCCGTGGCCCCTGGGGAGCCGTCTTCTCGGCAGCCGCCCTCGTCTTCCTGGGGGCCTTCGTGGCCGGCGTATGGTATCTGACCCGCATCGACGAACCCCTCTCGGTCTCCGCCGAGGCTCCCCGAGCCGCGGGCCAGGTTCCAGCGGAGCACCGAGAGGCGTCCCAGGCCCTGGCCGGTGCTCCCACCGATTCCCACGTCCACGATTCGGACCGGAACGGACCGGTCACTTCCCCAGCCGAGAGTTTGGAAGCAGAGGAAACGGGGGCCGTCCGGGAGGGTCTTCCAGGCGAGGATCCCGCCCCTGAAGATCGCCCCGCGGAGGAGCCATCGACAAGAGGCGATGCCGCGGGAGTTGACGACGGCAGGGGGGATATTCCCGGCCTGGAATCGTCCCGGGAACCGCCGGACGGAGAACTCCCGCCAACCCCTGCTCCGGTTCCGGATCCCGCGGAAGTCGAGGAGGCGTCGCGGGAGATACGCGAGCAGAGTTTTGCGGAGCGGTGGCGCGAGGCGACCACGCCCGGTACGCGATTGGAGTTGGCCCAGGCACTGGAGCGCCGCGCCGCGGGCGAATCATCGCCCGCCAACCGCTTCGCACTGCGGCAGGCCTCGTTGGAACTGGCCGTCGAGGCGGGTATCCCGATCCGCGCTCTGGAGGTTATTGACGGCACCGCCGTCGAGTTTGCCATCGACAAGGGGAGGTGGAAGACCGGCGCCTTGGCGCGGATGGCCGCGGCGGCCGAAGGCGACCGCTCGGCGTCGCAGCGGATTGTCGTGGCGGCCCTGAGGGTGGCCGACGAGGCCCTCGCGGCGGGCGAGCCAGCGGCAGCCCAGCAGGCGCTCGACGTCACGGTGCCGCTGGTCCGTTCCCTTCGCGACAGCCGGCTGACACGCGAAGTCCGCCTGCGGACCGAACATCTCGTGGAGATCGAGTCCGCCCGGCGCCGCTTCCAGGCCTCGCTGGCCCGGCTCGAAACCGGCGCCGACGACGCGGCCGCGCACTGGGAAGTGGGCGCCTGGCTGGCCTTGGTGGCGGGAGACTGGGAACAGGGACTCTCCCACCTCGCCCGCGGGGAAGGTGAGCCCCTGGCCGAGCTGGCCCGTCGCGATCTGGCCGGCCCCGAAGACGCCGACGAGCAAATGGCCTTGGCGGATGCCTGGTGGGATTTGGGAGAGGAGCACGAGGACCTCGCACAGTTGCGGCTGCGCTCGCGGGCGGCGCGGTGGTACGAGGAGGCCCTCCCGGAGACGACCGGCCCGCGCGCGGTCCGCGCCGAGCGGCGCGCCGCCGAAGCGGGCACCCTTTTCGAACCGGGCGCCTTCGTGGCCCGCTTCGACGGCTACCGCAGCCACGCAATCACGGATTTCCTGTTCGACGGCCGCTCGCCGATCACCATCGAGGCCATCGTCGCGGCCGACCGGCCCCAGAACCAGGCGGGCATCGCCCACAACAACCTCGGCAACGGCGGGCTCGGGCTCACGATCGCCGCCAGACGCTACGCGATGGTCTTCCACGAGACATTTCTCCCCCGTCCCACGGCCGACCCGCAGTTCCGTTCCCACGTCCTCCGCAGCCGCGAAGTCGTCCCCGTGAACCGGTGGGTCCACCTCGCGGGCGTCTTCGACGGCAGAGAGGTGCGTTTCTACTTGGATGGGCAGCTCCACCAGGCCGCACGCATCTCCGGCCGCCATCACCCCTCGCCGTTGCCCCTCGTCCTCGGCGCCGCACCCGCGGGCGAGACGCCCGAAGAGGGCTTCGACCAGCACTTCGCCGGGCGGATCCAAGCCCTGCGGATCAGCAACCGTCCCCGGTACGACGCCCCCTTCCCGGCCCCCCTCGATCTCCACCGCGAGGTCGACACCGTGCTCCTGCTCGTCTTCGACCAGGGCCGCGGCGCCACCGTCCGCGATGCCTCCGGCCGGCGGCACACCTTCCCCGACCCCGTCACGGGGCGTCTCCAGCGAGGCTACATCCGCGCCGAGCTCCGCGAAATCGACTGGGTCCCCGCGAGGTAAGGACCGGCGAAGGTCAGTCCTCTTCGTCGGCCTGGAGACTCTGGGGGTCGAGGTTCAGGTCGTGGCAGGCCTTGATGAAGCTGGCGGCCGACCAGGCCTGGTAGGCCTTCCCCATGGGGCGGCCGGTCTTGCCGTGGTGCCACTCGTTGAACTCCCAGGGCTGTGCCGCCCCCAGAGAGCAGAGTTGGGCGAGCTTGACCAGCTCGCGGCGGGCCAGCTCGGGCATCCCCAGCTTGTGGATATACCGGGCCCACAGACCGCCGATGAACGGCCAGATGCCGCCGTTGTGGTAGTGGTAGGGGAGGTTGAGGAGGTTCACGGTGAAGTACTCCCGCCATTCGGGATCGCCGGCGTGGACGGGGGGATAGAGGTTGGCCACCGGCCAGGGTTCGTTGACCCCCACCCCCCACAGGAAGCGGAAGGTCATCTCCGCCCGCTCGCGGTCGATGAGATTGAAGAGGTAGGCGAGCAGGTTCGCGTACACGTCGCACCGCCAACTGAAGCCGAACGGCGAGACCTGGGCCACCAGGTAGCGGGAATCGCCCAGGCCGAACTGGACGTCGGCGAAGCTGGGAATGCCCTCGCCGTCGCTGGGCGCCGTAGAGGGCCAGAAGGTCTTGTGGATCAGCCGCCGCACGTGCAGCGCGTGCCGCAGGTGCCAATCACCCTCCTCGCTCTCGCCCCAATGGTGGAGCATGCGGCCGTAAGCGATCAGGCAGCGATACCAGAGGAGCTCGTCGTAGAGGACGTGATAGGCGCGGGCGAAGAGGTCCGTCCAGTCGCCGGCTTCGGGGACCTCCAGGAGCCCGCAACTGTTCGAATCGTGGGCCGCCAGGTAGACCATCGCCTTGCGAATCACCTCCTGGAACTCGTCGAGGAGCGTGTAGTCTTCGCGCGTCTTGCAGTAGCGCCAGAGGGCGATGAGCACCCAGAGTGGGCTGTCGACCGAGGTGATTCCTCCCACGCCGGCGTACTCGGCCTCGTCGTTGTCGATCCGTACGTTGCCCGGGAGCTGGCCGTTGCGGGCTTGGCGGCCGAGGATGGTGCGGAAGGTGGCCTCCTGGCAGCGGTGAACGGCCTCGTCCTCCAGGTCGAGCGTCCAGATGATGGTCTTCGCGCCGTCGCGGGCCCAGACGGCGCGGTAATTGACGTCCGTGCCGTAGACGCGGTTGTCCGTAAGCGAGCAGGCCGTGAAACCCCGCTCGGTGAGGTTCCGCCCCAGGGCGTCGAGGGCCCGCTGATAGCCCTCCTGGAGGAGCGTCTGCTCCTGCTCGCTCAGCTCCCGGTATTCGTGCGGCTTGAAGAGGATCCGTGCCACCGGCGACTCCGAAAAGGGGGACGATTCGTCGTTTCCCTGGGCCATTTGGGGACCCGCCCGCAACGACCTCGTCCTCGCCCCGTCGTCGTTCGGCGCACCCCCACCTCCACAATAGTAGGCTATCACACCTACCGCGCAAACCCGCCGTCGCGCCGTCAGGTCGGGTCGGTGACCGATGCGAGTGGCTGTCGGTGCGTCCGACCGACAACGGAACATTCTACAACCGCTGCCCCAGGAGGGCGTCGACGGCGGCCCCCACGTCCGCTTCGGCCATGAGAGTCTCGCCGACGAGGATCGCGGCCACGCCGGCGGCCTCGAGCCGCTGGACATCCTCGCGGGTGCGGATCCCACTCTCTCCGACGACGAGAACCTCGGGAGGAATCTGCCGGCGAAGGCGGATCGTGTGCATAAGGTCGGTCTGGAAGGTGGTCAGGTCGCGGTTGTTGATGCCTAGGAGCCGCGGCGAGAGGGCGAGCGCGCGGGGGAGATTCTCCGGCGCGTAGATTTCCACCAGGGGAGTCATTCCCAAGTCGACGATGGCCGCATAGAGCGCGGAGAGCGCCGTGTCGTCGAGGCACTCGGCGATCAGCAGCACGGCATCGGCCCCGGCCTCGCGGGCCTCGAGGACCTGGTAGACGTCGAGGATGAAGTCCTTGCGCAGGATGGGCAGGGCCACGGCGGCGCGGATGGCCCGCAGGTAGTCGAGGCTCCCCTGAAAGAACTCCGCGTCGGTCAGGACGCTCAAGCAGCTTGCCCCGTGGCGCTGGTAGGTGCGGCCGATGGCCACGGGATCGAAGTCTTCGCGGATCACGCCCCGCGAGGGGCTGGCCTTCTTGACCTCCGCGATCAGCCGCACCGGCGGTCCGGCGGCCAGGGTGGCGAAGAAGTCGCGTGGCGGGGGGGCTTCGGCCAGCCGTGCGCGGAGTTCCTCTGCCGGCTGCGCGCGCTGCGCCGCCTCGATTTCCTGCCGCTTCCTGGCGACGATGCGGTCCAGAATGGTGCTCATGAGGGTAGGTTGGCCGAGGGCTCGGGAAGTCGTTAGCGCCGGCTTCGTATGCCGTGTACCGTGTAAGGTGTCCGATCGGCGTCCAAAGATCAATCCGGCGGTCGCGGACTCGACCGAAAGCGGACGAGATGCTAGATTGCGGAAGCTGTTCCCAATGAGCAAGCTCGACCGAGGCCTCGGCAGGCGATGTGGATTGCGGACCTGGAGCTCTTTCTCGTTCCCGATGCCGGCGACGCCGCCCCGCGTCCGCTGCGGTGGCTCGTCGTCCGGCTGGCGACCGACAACGGGCTGGAGGGGTGGGGCGAGACTCGCGTCCCGTGGCGGGAGGGGGAATTGGCCGCGCGCCGGGAGGCCCTCAGCGGCCTCCTCTGCGGGCGGAATCTCTTCGACATCGAGGAGTTGCTCCGGCTCGAGGGCCTCCGCGACCGCTCCCTCCGCTGCGCCGTGGAGACGGCCTGTTGGGACCTGGTGGGCAAGCTCGCCGGTCTCCCCCTGTTCCAGCTCTTCGGGGGCGCCTACCGGCAGCAGGTCCCGCTGGCGGTGCGGCTGGAGGGCGACTCGCCCGACGACCTGGCCCGCCTGGCCCGCCAGCGGGCCGAGATGGGCTTCCATGCCCAGATCGTCACCTCCTCGGGAGAGATCGACGAGGACGTCCGCCGCGTGACGGCCGTGCGCGAGGGCGTCGGCGAGACCATCGCGCTGCGGCTCGACGGCGCCCGCCGTTACGACATGGAGTCCGCCCGCGACCTCTGCGCCGCCCTGGAATTCGAAGGGCTCCAGTTCTTCCTCGACCCCCTTGCCGGCGGCGACCTCTTCGCCATGGCCTCCCTCTCCCGCCAGACGAGTGTGCCGCTGGCCGCGGGGCGATCGATCGGCGGACCGGCCGACGTCCTGGCCGCGGTGCGCTGCGGCGCGGCGCTGCACCTGGTTGTCGATGTAACCCGCCTCGGCGGCATCACCACGGCTCGCAAGGCGGCGGCCATTGTCGAGGCGGCGGGGCTCTCCGCCTCCCTTGCCGGTGGGCCCTCGCTGGGGATCGCTACGGCGGTGATGGCCCACCTGGCCGCCTCGACGCCCGTGCTGGCCGGCTGCCACGAGTGCCCGCACCACGGCCTCGAGGACGATGTCCTCGACGAGCCGGTGCCCGTCGTCGAGGGGATGCTCCGGGTCTCCCACGGCCCCGGCCTGGGAGTCGAAGTGAACCGCGCTCGCCTGGATCGGCTGCAGATCGCCTGACGCGCGCCGGCCGCAGCGCGCCCCAGCGGATTTCCGCCATGAGTGACCCCCCTCCCCTCTTCGCCGAAGCGGCTTTCCGCCTGCGTGAGGCCTGCGAAGTCGTCGTCTTCAGCGGGGCGGGCATTTCCGCGGAAAGCGGCATCCCCACCTTCCGCGACGAAGGGGGCCTTTGGGAAGCTTTCCCCGCCGACCAGTTCGCCACCTGGCAGGGCCTGATGCAGGTGGGCGTCAGGGAACCGCAGCGGCTGGCCGCCTTCATTCGTGCGGTTCTCACTCCCATCGTCGCAGCCCGTCCAAACGCTGCTCACCTGGCCATCGCCGACTTGGAGCGGTACCTGCCGGTGACCGTCGTCACGCAGAACATCGACCGCCTGCATCAGGATGCCGGAAGCACGACGGTCCATGAGGTGCATGGCAGCCTCTTTGAGATCGTCACCAAATCAGGCCGCTTCGAGCGGCTTCTGTCGCGGCCGGAACTGGCATCCGTCGTGGCAGGCCTCGACAGAATCCGCCAGCGGCGGATCGTGCTGCCGCGGCTGCTATGGGCCGTTCGGCCGCTGCTGGGGATCGGGCGCCGGGGTCTGTACCGGCCGCGGCTGGTCCTCTTCGGCTCGGCCATGGCCGAGCCCGACTGGACCGCTGCGCGCGAGGCCGCCGCCCGGTGCGACCTCGTGCTGCAAGTCGGCTGCTCCGGCGTCGTCCTGCCGGCTGCCACCATCCCGGAGATCGCCCGGGCGGCCGGAGCGACGGTGGTGAACGTTGACCCTGAGGCTGGCGGTGGTGACCTCGATCTGCCGGGCTCGGCCGTCCGCATCGTCCCCGCCCTGGTCGAAGCGGCTTTCGCAGAGCGGTGAGCGGCGAGGGTCCGCCGGCGGAGCGGCGACAACAGGATGGGGCATCGGAGAGGAACCGGTTCGGCTCAGGTCTGCGACTGCCGGGGGATGGGTATGGTCGATGCGGGATGCTTTGACCGCCGTGCGCGTTTGTTCTAGACTGCCTGGGGAGGATGCTCTCCGCCGGCGACCTCCCCTTTGGAAGTAGGACATCGCTCAGGAGGTAGAGGAGCCATGATTCTTCAGGACGTTCTTCGGGCCAAAGGGAGCACGGTGTACGCGATACGCGCCGAGGCGACCCTCCAGGCGGCCTTGAACGAGATGCTCGCGCACAACGTCGGCTCCCTGCTGGTAGAACAGCAAGGTGCCTCGCGGGAAGAGATGCCCGAGGGCATCATTACCGAGCGCGATGTCCTGGGGGCCTGCGCAGCGGGAGGTGAGGCCTTGGCGTCGATGCGCGTCGGTGACGTCATGACTCGCGAGCTGATCTTCGCCGCCCCCGAAGACGACGTGGCCAAGACCATGAGCCTCATGACCCGGAACCGCTTCCGCCACGTCCCCGTTCTCAGTGAGGGCCGCGTCGCAGGGATGGTCTCCATGCGGGACCTGGTCAAGGCCCAACTCGACCAGCTCGCCCTCGAGAACCGGCTCATGCGCGACTACATCGGCGGCGAGCGGTAGCGGGCCGTCCTGCCGCCTAGGCTCTCCTTCCCCGATCAGTCGGCGGGGACGCAGCGGCCTTCGGCCCAGCTACGGAGGTACTCGACCCGCTCCCCCATGACCACGGCCAGCGGCTGCGTGGCGCGGGCCTCGGCAAGGAGGTGCGCGTCGGTCAACTCAGCCTCCTCGGCGAAGGCGGCGTAGAGTGCCGAGAGCACCATCTGCTCGAGCTCCGCACCGCTGAAGCCCGCCGTCGCTTCGGCCAAAGCCTCCAGGTCGAAGTGCTCCGGCGCCCGTTTCCGCCGTGCCAGGTGGATTGCCAGGATCTGCCGGCGGACGTCGGCCTCGGGAAGATCGACGAAGAAGATCTCGTCGAAGCGCCCCTTGCGCATGAGCTCGGGCGGCAGGGCCTCGATCTTGTTGGCCGTGGCGGTGATGAAGACGGGGCTGCGGTGGTCCTGCATCCAGGAGAGGAGCGTACCGAACATCCGCTGGGAGAGCCCCCCGTCGGCCGACTCGCTGGCCGCCGAGGCGAAGGCCTTCTCGATCTCGTCGATCCAGAGCACGGCGGGGGCCATGGCCTCGGCCTGGTCGAGCGCCTCGCGGAGGCGGTTCTCGCTCTCGCCGACGAACTTCTGGTAGAGCACGCCGGGATCCATTCGCAGCAGGGGCATGTGCCAGTCGGCGGCCACCGCCTTGGCGCACAGACTCTTCCCGCAGCCCGGCACGCCCAGGAGCAGGAGCCCCCGCGGCGACTCGAGGCCGTACTCCCGGGCCTGCGGCGACATCCCCCCGCGGCGCTGGGCGAGCCACCGCTTCAGGTTCGCCAGCCCGCCCAGCTCGTCGCTGGTGATGTTCACCGAGATCGACTCGAGGCAGCCGGCCGACTGGAGGAGGTTCCGCTTCGCCTCGACGATGCGGGGCAGGTCGTCGGGCGTGAGGGCGTAGTCGTCGTGAATGGCGGCGGCCACCACGCGGCTCGCTTCGGCCACGGTCAGGCCCCGCAGCGTCTGCACGAGCTGTTCGAGATCGCGGCGCGTCAGCGAGGCGGTAACCTTGTAGACGCTGGTCTCGCGAACCCGCCGGAAGGTGTCGCGGACGGCCTGTTCCAACGCGGCGTGATCGGGAAGCGGCAGCCGCACCGGCACCGTGAGGCGCCGCACGGCGTCGGGCAGGGGGGCACCGTCGACCATGACCAGGTGGACCTGGTGGCGGAAGTGCAGGTCGCGGAGCCGCCGCTGGATGTACGATTCCTGGCAGTGAGCCCCCAGATCCTTGAAGAGGAAGACCTCACGCAATCCGGGGCCGTCGGCGTGCTGGAAGATTTGATCCAGCGCCGCCGCGGCCCTCCCCGGCTTCACGGGTGTCGCCTGCGGCGAAGGGAGCGTCCGGCTCAGGCCCGTCGTCACGCTCCACTCGTACAGCGGTGCCCCGAGGGCCTCGGCCACCCCGCGCACCAGATCGACCGCCGCCTCCTCGTCGCGGCTCTCGATGGAGATGATGGGATTATCGGACTGGATAAGGAGCTTGAGGTGTTCGTGCATACTGCCCTCCCCCGCCCCCCGCGGATCCGGATGGGGAAATGTGGAACGGCTTCGTCATCAAAACCGACAGGTTAGTCGCCCCGCCGCGCCGAGGCAACCACTTCAAGGGCGAAGGCCCGTGCCGAGGACTTGTGCCTCAAGGGAACCGGTGCTATGCTCGGCGTGTTACGTCTTCCGTCAACGTAACACGCACCCCCAAGGAGGCCCAGCGATGCGCCGGCGGCACGAAGGGTTCACGCTGGTGGAGCTGTTGCTGGTGATCGCCATCCTCGGAATGCTCGCGGCGCTGATGCTCCCGGCGGTGCAGATGGCGCGGGAGTCGGCGCGGCGGGCGCAGTGCTCGAATCACCTCCGCCAACTGGGGTTGGCCGCACACCGCCACCGCAGCGAGGAATAGCCGCGCCGCCGGAGGCCCACCCCTACGGTCCCCCTCCACCGGCCGCTGCCTCCTCGAGCGCGCGGCGGTGCTCATCGTAGATGCGGCGGACGGCCGCCGTATCTGCCTCCGCCTTGCTGTTATCGCCCAATGCCCGGTAGGCTCCGGCCCGGGCCTGCAGAGCGATGACGTCGGCAGGATTGAGCTCGATGGCAACGGTGTAGTCGGCGACCGCGCGGGCGTACTGTTTCTCCTCATGGTAGGCGTAGCCGCGATTGTAGTAGGCCTCGGCCAACTCGGAATCGATCTCGATGGCTCGCGTCAGCTCGGTGACGGCACGGCGCCGCTCCCCCTTGCGGATGAGGGCAAAACCCCGGCCGTTGTAGGCCTCGGCGTCTTCCGGGTTGCGGCGAATGGCCTCGTCGAGATCCGCCAGGGCGGCGTCGTACTCCTCCTTGGCAATCTTGACCATCGCCCGCCGCGTGTAGCCCGCCGATTCATCGGGCACCAGACGAATCAGGTCGCTGAAGTCGGCCTCGGCGCGGTCGAGCTGGCCGCTCTCCAGGTGGGCCGTGCCGCGATTGAGGCGGGCCTCGGGATCCTCGGGATCGAGCCGGATGACGGCGTCGAAGTCGGCGACGGCCTCCTCGTAGTCGCGGAGTTGGAGACGGGCGATACCCCGGTTGGCCAGGGCCCCGGCATGCTCCGGCTCCAGCCGCAGCACCTGCGTGTAGTCGAGCACGGCCCAGTCCCAGTAGCGGGCCGTGAGATAGCAGTTGCCGCGGCGAAAGTAGGCCTCGCTGAACCGCGGGTCGGTGCGGATGGCGTCGCGGAAACTGAGGACGGCCTGGGGCAGATCGCCCGCCTCGAAGGCCGCCATGCCGGCCTCGAAGGCGGCTTGGGCCTCGGCGGAGCGCTCCTGGGCCGCTGCAGGAACGGCCGCCGCCACGGCCATCACCACGGCCAAGCCCAGCGGCCAGCGTGCCCTCGGCGCCGGCGGGCGGCCCCCAGGTTTCCGTGTTCCGACCAGAGCATCCGTCGCTACCGAACCGGTGCTTGGTCGCGAGGAGGAGGCCGATCTTACCGACCGCAGCTTCACATCTTGCCGCCCGAGCATGGTGTCGTCTCCTGGTCGCCTGGTCATGGTCTATCGCCGGCCAAGGCCGGTCCGACGGGGGCAGATCCACTGCCGAGAATCCCTACCATACTTTACCGCCATTTTGCCTGCCAGCCGCCCCGTTCCCCGATCCTCCGAGAGGGGGTTCGGTCTTGCCCGGCAGGGCATTCTCCCCTCTACGTCCCCATGCGCGGCACAGCCTCGAATCTTGAGCTAGCTTTTCCGGGGGCGCGACCAAGGGGGCGCGAAAGGGGGAACGAGGGACTTCCGCAGCCGGCGAAGCCTGCCGCGAAGACCTTTCGTCTCGAAACGGTGCCAAGCCGGGCACCAGGCCGAGTCGCGCGGCGGGCGCGATAGTCGGGGCGATCCGCACGCGCCCTCTCGGCCGGCCCGGTAGCAATGCCGTCGCGGCGCGCGCCGTTCCTCCCCCATACCGGCTGGCCGCAGCCCGGGGCACTTCGTTGGCGACACGCCGTTTACAATCGTATTTTCTCTTGATCCTGGGGGGATTATCTGATGAAGAGGTTCAGCGACTTGCGGCTGAAGGTCAAGCTCATCGGCGGTTTCGCGGTCGTGGCGGTGATCACCGCGGTCGTGGGGGGCGTGGGGTACTGGGGGATTCGAGGCGTCAGCCGCAGCATGGAGGAAGTGGCCGAGGTGCGGATGCCCGCCATCGACCACGTGATGGTCATCAAGCTCGGCGGCCAAGAGGTGGCCACGGCGCAGCGGACGCTGCTCGATCCCGAACTGGATCGCGAGGGCCGCCGGCAGCAACTCGCCAACGTGGCGGCCGCCCGTGAGGTCTACGACGTAGCCTGGGCAGCCTTTGAGGCCCTTCCCCAAACGGCCGAGGAGTTGGCATTGTGGGGGCGGGTGGAATCGAGTTGGGAGAGGTGGCGCCAGGCGAATACCGAGTTCTTTCGCATGACCGAAGAGCTCGACGCGCTCGATCTGGGCAACCCCTATGCCTTGAAGGAGAGCATCGAGCGGTTCCGGGCCGACCACTTCGTCCTCCGCGAACGGATTCGCGAGATGCTCGAGAGTGGAGAGGTCTTCAGGGGGGGCGACGACCACGAGGACTGCGCGATGGGGCGGTGGATGGCCGAATTCCGCACGACCAATCCGCAGTTCCAGCAGGCCCTCCGCGAGGCAACCGCCTCCCACCAGCAGTTTCACGAGGCCGTCGGGCAAGCCCAGCGACTGGTCCGCCAGGGCGAAAGGGACCAGGCCCGCGAGGTCTTTCAGACCGTGATCCGGCCGGCGGCTGACGAAGTGGTCGGGCACCTCGAAGACTTCGCGGCCACCGCCGATCAAGCCATCGCCCTCATGCGCCAGGCCCAGCACCAGGCGATGGTCGTCTGCCACGAAGCCCAGGTGGAGGCCAATGAACTGTTCGACGAACTGATCGCCATGAACCGGCAGGCAGGCCGCGGAGCCGCTGAGCACGGCGTGCAGACGGCCGGTCAGGCAGTGACGGTCGCCCTCTCCGCCACCACCGCCGGTTTCGTGATCGCCCTGGCCCTGGGGCTCTGCCTGGCCCTCTCCATCTCGCGTCCCGTGGAGAAGGTGGCCGCGGTGCTCAAGGCCCTCGCCGGCGGCGACTACACGCAGAAGGTCGACCACGACGCCCAGGACGAGGTCGGCCAGATGGCTGCCGCCCTGAACGTGGCCGTTGACGCGACGGGCAAGGCAATGCGCGACGTCCGGGAAGCCGCTGAACGCGAAAAACAGGCCCAGGAGGAGCGCGCCGCCGCCGAGCGGGCCCAAGCCGAGGCCGAGCGGAAACAGAAGGAAGAGGAGGCCGAGCGCGAACGGCTCCGCGCCGAGGAGGAGCACCGCCGCCAGCAGGAGGAAGCCGAGAAGGAGCGGGCGCAGGCCGAGGCCGAGCGGCAGAAGGCCGAGATCCTCCGCGGCAAAGTCAACCACCTCCTCGAGGTCGTAGCGGCCGCCGCCCAGGGCGACCTGACCTGCGAGGTCCGCGTCGACGGAGAAGAGGCCATCGACGAGCTGGCCGCGGGCATCCGCACCATGCTCAAGGATCTCTCCTCGATCATCGGCCAGGTCACCGAGAGCGCGGCCCAGTTCACCGAGGGCTCGCGAGTGATCGCCGAGAGCTCCCAGACGCTGGCCAGCGGCGCCCAAGAGCAGTCGTCGAGCGTCGAGGAGATGACCGCCTCGGTGGAGGAGCTGGCCCGCTCGATCGAGATGGTCAAGGGCAACGCCGGAGTTGCCGATCAGGTGGCACGGGATACCAACGCCCTGGCCGAGGAGGGCGGGCGCGCCGTCCACAAATCGATCGAGGCCATGGAGCTGATCCGCAGCAGCTCGCAGCAGATCAGCGAGATCATCCAGGTGATCTCCGAGATCGCCAGCCAGACGAACCTTCTGGCGCTCAACGCCGCCATCGAGGCGGCCCGGGCCGGCGAGCACGGCATGGGATTCGCCGTAGTGGCCGACGAGGTCCGCAAGCTCGCCGAGCGGAGCAACCAGGCGGCGCGGGAGATCTCGCAGCTCATCAAGGAATCGACGCAGCGCGTCGAGGAGGGGGCGGAGCTCAGCGAGAGCACCGGCGAGTCGCTCAAGAGAATCATCGAGGGCGTCGAGGCCACCGCGGCCAAGATCGCCGAGATCGCCACGGTCACCGTCCAGCAGGCCAGCAACGCCCAGGAGGTCTCCGGCGCCATCCAGGGCGTCGCCCAGGTGACCGAGCAGGCGGCCGCGGGCAGCGAGGAAATGGCCTCCTCCAGCGAGGAACTCGGCGCCCAGGCCGCCGGCCTGGCCGACGTCGTGTCGCGCTTCCGCACCAAGTAGAAGCCCCCTTTCGACAGCAGTGGCACGGGCAGCCTCGCCGCATCCCATCGGCGCGCGAGCTGCCTCTGCCACGCTATGCCCCGAAACCTCGTGAGAATGACAGTTCGAACATGAGGAAAAGCGAGGTCTCTCTGCGCCCTCTTGTCAAATAGAGGTCAGTGGAGTGGATGTCGTTGTTGTTGTCTGAGCGGGAGGGAACAGAGACAACGTAACCGTTCACGGGGGACCGTCCCGATTTTCGCGGCCACAGAGAGTATTCCTCGTGGATAACCCTGTTCGGCCGCGAAAATGGACCAGTCCCCGGCCGGCCCGTGAACGGTTGCGAGACAACAGAGGGAAGGAATGAGAAGGGAGTGATCGGCGGCGGGCAACCTCGATCGATTCCGTCGCTCTCACCTCCCTTTTCATCTCCGTTCCCTCGCTTCCCTCCTGTGGAGAATCCCTATCCTCCCCTTAAGAGTCTGCCGTGTGACCGGCGCTCCTCTCCCTTCTTCTCTCCCACGATCTCGGCTCGCTCTTGTGCCGTCGCTCTCCCCCTGAAGCGAGAGGGTCGCCCACGGTTCACGGCGTAGCGTCTCCCACGCGGCGGGGTCACTCGACGCCCGCGTGGATCAGCGTGACGCTGAAAGGCGCCAGGGGAAGCCCTTCGCCCAAGTCATCGACTTCGAAGTCCTCGATCGTCACCTGGGCCTCTTCGCCCGGGGCGTTGTAGGCCAGGGGGTTATCGTGAGCGATCCGCCAGCCCCGGGCCTGCCCCGCGAGGGCGGCTCCGGCAACGGTCACGGGAACGCGGAAGTGCTCCGCGGTAGGGTTGACCACCGCAAGCGTGAGCGTCTCCCGGTCGGCCGTCCAGGCGGCCTTGGCATCGAGCGGGGCGGTGATCTCCGTGGCTACCGGCAGCGTGCCGAAGTGGCCGCGGTAGAGCTTGAGCACCAAACCGGTGGTCTCGAAGGCGGCCTCGGTGGCCGTGGTCTTGATGGCGCCGATGACGTTCACCGTCTGGGCGTAGTTGGCCATCTCTACGATGTCGCTGTGGCGGGCCATCTCGTGGAGTCCCGCGGCGATCCCCAAGGCGTCTTTCTGGAAATAGCGGGTGCCCAGCTCGCCGTAGAGGTGCGGCCCGTACCAGTAGTTCCACTCCGTGATGGCAATGGGGATCGCCTTTTCGGCGAGGCCGGGGATTTCCTCGCGGTAGCGGCGGTGCGCCGCGACGATCGACCGCACGCGGTCGGGCACCTGCTGCACGTGGGCGACCACACCGGGCCGCTCCTGGCAGTAGAAATGCTCGGCGATCATGTCCATGTATTCCGCCGAACCCCGCATCATCCCCTCGCTCCAGGCGCCCGCGGCACCCACGGCAATGAGCTGGATCGAGGGGTCGGCGTCCCGCATCGCCTCGGCGAAACGGTTGTGCTTCTGGACGTAGTCGTCCAGCGGCATGTAGCCGATCTGCCAGGCGCCGAACATCTCGTTCCCCACGCACCACCACTCGACGTCATAGGATTCCTCGCGGCCATTCTCCGCCCGCAGCCGTCCCATGGGCGAGTCGGCCGGGCCGTTGCAGTACTCGAGCTTGGCCAGGGCCAATCCGACCTCGCCGGCGCCGGTGTTCACAACCACCAGCGGCTCGGCGTCCACGAGGCGGCAGAAGGCGATGAACTCGTCGATGCCGAAGTCGTTGTGCTCCAGGCCGGTCCAGGCGGGGTTCCGCCGCGGGGGCCGGCGGTCGCGATCGCCGATCCCCTCGCGCCAGTCGTAGCCGGAGACGAAGTTCCCGCCCGGCCAGCGGTAGATCGGCGCGTCGAGCTCGCGGAGCAGAGCCAGGGTGTCGGCGCGCATTCCCTCGACGTTGTCGTCGGGCATGAGCGAGACGGTCCCCACGCGGAAGTGCCCCTGGCCGGCGGCGGCGATCTCCAGGCGGCCGTCGTCGGTCGAGCCGCCCGCGGTGAATTGGAGCGGCGTCATGCGGTACTCGAGGTCGATGTCCACGGTGATCGTCTCTCGCCCCTCGGCGCCGTCGGCCCAGACGAGACTCACCGAGACCGGTCCGGAGGCGGGCATGCCCGCAAGCCAGATGCGGCCCTCGTAGCCGCGGCCTTCCCGGAGCGCCAGGCCCCTCTGCACGAGGCCCCGCCGCTGGCCGCCGGGCAGGAGGATCATCGGCGTATGCTCGCCCACGAAGGAATCCATGGTCACCATCATCGCCCCGCCGCCGGGCAGCGTCCGCCAGGGCGACTGCTCCGCGCCGACCGGGTGCAGGAACTTGCGGTCCTCGAGCATCTCCGCCCAGATGCCGCCGTAGATGCAGCGCCCCAGGTGCTCGATGAACTGGCCGTAGACGAAAGGATGGATGGGCGGTGCCACTTCGGTGGCGTCGATGGCGATCTCCGGATCGAGAGTCGCCGTATCCAACCGCTCCAGCCGCACGTCGTCGAACCAGGCCGTGCCCGTCGACTCCCCCCAACCGCCGAAGAGGCAGTTCAACTGCACGCTGGTCTCGGTCCCCGTGTCGAAGACCACCTCCACCTGCGTCCAGTCGCGGCTGCCGCGGACGGCGCCGGTGGCTACATTCTGCAAGGTATGGACGTTCAGCAGCGCCCCGCGGCCGCTGCCGGCGCGGAGCCCCTCGGTCTTGATCCAACCGCTCAGCCGGTAGGTGGAGTGGGGCTCCACGTCCACGGTGGTCGTCCAGCTCGCGTCGGCCCCCTGCGAGGAGCTGATCTGCACCGAGCGGTCGCCGCTGCGACCGATCTCGGCATGATGGAACTCCGCGGTGCCGCCCCAGGTGTGCGGGCGCCAACCGGCGGGCAGGTCGCCGTCGCTTGCCTCAAATGACGGATTGGGGAACAGGTTGCCCTCGTCGCCGCGAGCAGCGGCGATCGCGGCCATCGCAAGGGCCGCGACCAGTGCCAGCGCCGTGGCGGGTCCGTGGAAGATCGCTCGCATCGAAATCGGCCTCCTCGTACAACGTGCCTCAGTGACGTCCCCTACGCCGCCTCACCGGCTGCCTCCCGAGGGAGCGCGCCTGGGGCGACGACGAGCGGGGCCTGCGGACGAGCGCCGCATACCTTGGTGGCGATTCTCGATGCGCTCCGGGGCCCTGTCAAGCTGCGCTACCTTGACATGACGCGCGACCGGCCGTCTTGAAGCGAACCCCGCCTCCGCCGCCGCCAGGATCGTTTTCCGTTCCGCTCCGGCCTCCCTCGTAGTCGAGCCGACACCGCAGGTCCTTTTGTCCCAAGACGATAGGTTGTCGTCTTGCCGGCGCCCGAAAGACCGGTGCGGCCAGGTGCGGAGGGCGGGAGCCTGCCGGCGGCCCCTCTCGGCCCCGAGCCGTGGATGCGCAATCTTGCTATAGCGCTGCGCAAGATTGTCGTCGCGAGGCTGCAGGAACGGTCGGCGTCTCGCGGCGCGGAGAGCTACAGCTCGAGGAACTCCTCGACGGCTTCGCGGAGGACCTGGCGGTCGGGATCGACGCCCGTCCACCGGCGGAAGTTCATGGCTGCCTGGGCGATGTAGATGTCGAGCCCGTCCAATGTCGCGCAGCCGCGCTCCTCGGCCGCCCGCAGCAGCCAGGTGTGGGGTGGGTCGGCCGTCAGATCGGCCACCAGCGTCTCGGCGGTGAGGCGGTCGAGGTTCAGCGGCAGCGCCGTCGTCTCGTCGTGGATCCCGGTCTCCGTGGCATGGACGAGCAGGTCGAGCCCATCGGGGATAGGGAGATCGCCTTCCCAGGGAACCGCCTCGACGGCCAGGGCGCAGCGATTCCGCAGCAGGTCGGCGAGGTCGCGGGCATGGTTCTCCGCAGGGGCGCTGACGGCCAACTCGGCGATACCCGCCCGGGCCAGCTCCACGGCCGCCGCGCGGGCGGCGTGGCCGGCGCCGAGAAGAAAGCCCCGCTTGCCCGCCGGATCGAGGCGGGGTCGGAGGACCTCGAGGAACGCCGCCCCCTGGGTGTTTTCGCCACGGATGCCTTCGTCCACTCGCACGAGGAGGTTTACGGCGCCGATCAGTTCGGCAACCTCATCGAGCTGGTCCAGGTAGGGAAGGACGGCCACCGGGTGCGGCTCCCCGCATACCGCGCCGGCGAATCCCAAGGCCCGCAGACCCCCGATAGCATCGGCCAGTGCCGGGGGACCGACCTCGAAACTGACAAATCGCCAGTCGAGCCCGTGGTGGGCGAAGGCCTTCTCGACCATGTATTGCGTCGGATTGCCGCCCACCGGGTCGGCGAGCAAGGCGAGGATGGGTTGGACCGAGGCGCTGGTCACGTCGGTGCTACTCTTCCAGAAGGACCTGCTGAACGATGGGGGCGAAATCCATCCCCGTTTCCAGGATGGCAAGACCACCTATTGTCTCGCCGGGCCCGCACCTTGGCAACGCCCCAACCGCCCACTTCCGGGGGTCCGCCGGCGATCTTGCGGCCCTCTCTTGAGCGTGTTAGGCTTGAAACACCGTCTCTTTCGAGTCTGTCCTGCGTGCGTCCCGACGTCACTCGGCCCGGCAAAAGGCTGGACGGCTGGCGCGCCGAAGCAGACGGCGAGTACGCACTACCCGAGGCGAATCTTGCAGCCGGCGGACCTCGAGCCTTTCCTGCCATCTACCGTCGAGCCGCCCCCGATTTGCGAAACGAAGGAGTCATGCACCCATGAAGCGGCACGTCATGCACCGCGCTACGCTGGCGGCGATCGCCGCCCTTGTCCTGGCAAGTGCCGCCCGCGCCGATCGATTCACCGTCGAGGTGCCCGCGGGCGATACCGAGCGCGTCCATACCCCGGTCCGGTTCTCCCTTCACGTCTCCGCGGAACACGCCGAACGCACGGCCGTCGTGCTCGCCGCCGCGGATGGCACCGAGCTGCTCGGCCAGCTCACTGGCCCAGGCCTCTTGGTGGAGCCCGCCGAGGCCCCCGCAGGATTCGTCGCCCGCGAACTGCACTGCGTCATCCCCCGTTTGGCTGCCGGAGAGTCGCTCACGGTCGATCTCGACTTCGCGGCGCCGGTTCCCGAGGCCCCCAGCTTCGCCTGGGAGGACACGCCTCAGGACAATGCCCTCTTGAGCTTCGACGACCGGCCCGTCCTCCGCTACATGTACGCCCCGCTCGACACCTCCTCGCCCCAGGTCCGCGAGGAGACCTACAAGGTCTTCCACCACCTCTACAATCCGGCGGGCACCCGCCCGCTGACCAAGGGACCCGGCGGACTTTTCTCCCACCACCGGGGCCTCTTCTACGGGTTCAACCGCATTACCGATGCCCAGGGCCGCTCCGCCGACACCTGGCACTGCAGTGGCGACGCCCACCAGTCGCACCAGGAGTTCCTCGCCGAAGAGGCCGGACCGGTCCTCGGGCGGCACACGGTGGTCGTCGGCTGGCACGGTCACGGCGGCGAGATGTTCGCCCGCGAGCAGCGCCAGATGACCGTCTACCACACCTCGGGAGGGCAACTCGTCGAGTTCGCCTCGCGGCTGGAGTCGCTCGGCGGCACCATCCGCCTCGACGGCGACCCGCAGCACGCCGGCTTCCAGTTCCGCGCCGCCCAGGAAGTGGCCGACGGCGACCCCGACGCGAACACCTACTTCCTTCGCCCGGACGGCAGGGGCGCTCCCGGCCGGACCCGCAACTGGAGCGAGCCGGGCGATGCCTTCGCCGACCTCCCCTGGAACGCCATGAGCTTCGTCGTCGACGGCGATCGCTACACGGTCGTCTACCTCGACCATCCCGACAACCCCAAGGAGGCCCGCTACAGCGAGCGGACCTACGGCCGCTTCGGCTCCTACTTCGAATACGACTTGACGGAAAAAGAGCCGTTGGAGCTGAACTACCGTGTCTGGCTCCAGGCAGGCGAAATGACGGTCGACGAGGCCGCGAGGCGGCACCACGACTTCGTCAGCCCCCCCGGGGCCTGAAGGCGCGCGGCCGCGGGGTGACGGCGATGGCGACGCTTCCGGAGGGCCGTGTCCAGGGCAAGCGGTGAACGCTCTTGAATCTCCACCCTCAAGGGACCGTGCCGTGAGCGACCAGCCCTCACGTCATGCCCGCACGACGTCTCGATGCCGATCCTCCACCCCCTTGTCAGTGGCCGAGGCGGGATTCGAACCCGCATGGGGGTAGCCCCCGAGGGATTTTAAGTCCCTTGCGTCTGCCATTTCGCCACTCGGCCCGGGATACCGGTCACGGTTGCTCCTGCCCGCGAATCCTCTTCAACTCCTCCAGAAAACGTGGTTCGTCGGGACAGTATTCGATGGCTTTCTCGAAGGCATGTCGTACGTCGTCGCCCGGCTTTCGCAGCCAGCGGCGGACCCGCCCCAGGTCGAACCACGCCCACCCATGGCGCGTCGGCGGTGCATCCATTTGGATGACGCGCTGAAGCAGCTCCTCGGCTTCGCGCAATAGTCGCAACCTGGCCTGCCGGTCGGCTCCCCTGGCCCGGCGCCGAGCCTCTCCGGCCAGCTTGATCTTCGTCTGCGCAAACTCGTGTGCCGCACGCGCATCGGAGAGCACGGCGTCGCCCGCAGAAAGAAAAAGTCCATGTTCCTGCTTCTGCCTTCCGGCCCTACGTTCCAAGATAGCCGCATCGAATGCCTCTTGCGACCGCAGCACCTTGGGCATTCGGTCGAGTATTTTTTTGGCGGCGTCCGAATTGCCCGCATCGAGGTAGGCATCGGCCATCGCGGCCGCGACTCCGGCGTATCCCGGTGAATCTGCCGGGAACGCATCATGAACGGCACGGCAAGCATCGATATTCCCTAGCGCCGCCAACTCTCGGATAAGGGTCGAGGCGACCGGTGCCGAATCCGGCGAACTCTTCAAGGCGCCGGACAACCTCCGGAGGACACCTTGTCCGTCTCCGGTGGTTTTCAAATAGGCCGCGTCACGCAGGGCCGATAAGGCCACGAATTCCGGATGTGCGGGCAACACGACTCGAAAGTAGCTCCTCCCCTTGTCGAAATCGAACCGGGGCGCCGGCGAGCCGTTGTCGCTCATACTGCGGTATATCTTGGGCAGGCCCGTGCCTCTACCTTCCGCAAGCCGCAGGTCCTTGAGAAACTCACCGATCCGGCGGTTACGAGCCGGTACAGGCGGCAAGGGCTGTTCTCTCGATAGATGCTCCTCTTCGATTCCGTCCACCGGGCCGGGATAGCTGATAATTTCAAGCCTGTTGGGGTAAAGGTAAACCTTGGTCGGCTCGCTTACGCTCTCGTAGCTCCGGCGGTCATCGGTATGGTTCGATAGGGTGCTGCCCACGTCGCGAAGAAACTCCCTCACGCGCGGCTCGCGAACGTCGTCCAGCGTTGCCCCGAGTGCTCTTCGATCGTCAAAGGGGACTCGATTGGTGAGCTGGATCAGCCGGGTAAGCAAAGCGTCCTTTGCTTCCACCGTTTCGTTGCCGGAGGGCAGTATGGTGCTCATCGCAGGGTATCCCGAGGTGCAAGGTCTTGACGGAAGTCATCACCGATTTGGCGATTGCGGAAATCCCCCGGCCGACAGTGACGATACGCCAAATAGGGGTGGATGATCAAGGCCTGCGCTGCAGGTCACCTGCTTCACGGATTGGGCGCCACCGGGGCGTCGGCCGGTGCGCGGTGGTTGGCCACGATGCGGTTGACGGCGCTGAGGAAGGCCTTGGCGCTGGCCTCCAGGCTGTCGGTGGAGACGCCGCGGCCCCGGTAGAGGCGGTTCTCGTACTCGACCTCGACGCGGACCTCTCCCTGGGCGTCCTGCCCCACGGTGACGCTGTGGACCTGGAAGTCGCGGCAGTGGACGTTCATGCCCGTCAGCTCTTTGATCGCCAGGAAGACGGCGTCCACGGGCCCGTCGCCGCAGGCCATCCGCGTGCTGTGGGGTTCCTCCCCGTGGCGGAGGGTGAGGCTCACCTCGGGCTTGCACCCGGTGCCGCAGCTCACGGAGTAGTCTTCCAGCGTCCAGAGCTCGGGAACGGCGAGAATCTCCTGCTCGATGAGCGCCGCCAGGTCGCCGTCGTAGATCTCCTTCTTCTTGTCGGCCAGCTCCTTGAAGGCCTCGAAGACGGCGTGGAGCTGCTCGCCGGTGAGGTGGTAGCCTAGCTGGCGCGCGCGGTCGGCCAGCGCCGCCCGCCCGCTGTGCTTGCCCAGGACCAGGTCCGTCTTCGCGAAGCCCACGTCTTCCGGCCGCATGATCTCGTAGGTGGTCCGCTCCTTGAGGATGCCGTCCTGGTGAATGCCCGCCTCGTGGGCGAAGGCGTTCTGCCCCACGATGGCCTTGTTCCGCTGCACCTGGATGCCGGTGACGGCCGCCACCAGCCGGCTCGCGGGGACCAGCCGCTGGGTGACCACCCCGGTCTCCGCCCCGTAGACGTCCTGCCGGGTCCGCAGGGCCATAACGACCTCTTCCAGCGAACAATTTCCGGCCCGCTCACCGATGCCGTTGATCGTGCACTCGATCTGGCCGGCGCCGGCCTCCACGGCGGCCAGGCTGTTGGCCACGGCCAGTCCCAGGTCGTTATGGCAGTGGACGCTGATCACCGCCCGGTCGATGCTGGGCACCCGCTCGCGGAGGGTGCGTATCACCTGGGAAAAATGCGCCGGCGTGGCATAGCCGACCGTGTCCGGGATGTTCACCGTGGTGGCCCCCGCCTCGATGGCCGCCTCGACGACCCTGCACAGAAAGTCGATTTCGGTGCGGGCCGCGTCTTCCGGGGAGAACTCGACGTCCGTGCAATAGCCGGCCGCCCGCCGCACCCCCTCGGCCGCGCGGGCGATGATCTGCTCCTTGGTCATCCGCAGCTTGTGCTCGCGGTGGATGGCGCTGGTCGCCAGGAAGACGTGGATCCGCGGCCGCGGGGAGAGCTTCACCGCCTCCCAGGCGCGGTCGATGTCGGCCTCGCGGCAGCGCGCCAGCCCGCAGACCGCCGGCCCGCGGACGGCGCGGGCCACCTCGCGAACGGCCTCGAAGTCGCCCGCCGAGGCAATGGGAAAGCCGGCCTCAATGACGTCGACGCCGAGTTCGGCCAGCGTCTGGGCGACCTCGAGCTTCTCGGCCAGGTTCATGCTTGCGCCCGGCGACTGCTCGCCGTCGCGGAGCGTGGTATCGAAGATAACGATGCGGCGGTGGGTGGTCTGTGACTGAGGCATGGCAACGATTCCCAAGTCGAATGAGTGATCGCCAAAAAACAAAACAAAACGGCCGGGAGAACTTCCGCTAGACGGCATGCCGACCCCTGGTCGGCGGGGGAAGCACCAGCCATGCCCGACCTGGCGACTGCCGCCACTTTGTCGTCTGCACGTCGTTCACTCGACTCCGCCTTACCCAACCAAGCTGAGTATAACCCTATGGGGCCAAAAGTATCCCCAATTGGCCTACCACGCAATGCCGAGATTGCCCCCAAATCGAGGTAGGCCACCACTTCACGGCACAAAAAAACCCCGGGACCGCTGCCGGCCCTGGGGTCCGTTGTCTTCTGGTATCGTCTCGCGTGCGACGGAAGGCGTGCGAACCCTAGGACCGGCGGGCGGCCAGCACCCATAAGAGCAGGCTGAGGTTCGCGCGGACCATCGCAGCGGGTATCCGTGAAAGGAGCCAGAACACCATCCCACCTGACGGCGTGTGCAACAGCCTCGGGTGGGTAATGCTAGAAGATTACGGGGCAGGCATGGGTTGGTCAAGTCCGGGGCCGAACGAAATCCTTGCCTCCGGCAATCCCCTTCCCCTGCAATCCGTGTTTCCGGCCGTTCCTGTCCCCCTTCCCAACAGCCCTCGTGGCCGGTCTAAAGCGTCTTACAGGGCGCTGCAGCGTCAAAGCATTCCCTTGACACTCCACGCCCTCGCCGGTATGTTTACCAGATTGCGGCGCGTACTAAGTGGTAATGCCCATAGCGGTTTGCGGCGCTCGGCGGTCCCTGCCGGAGCGCATCGCGGGCCGGCAAGATGGATGGGACGGGCTCAACCTCTGGGCGGGCAGATCAGGGCTGGGTGGCTGTTCGTCCATTTCTCGGGGGTGGATCGGGGCAGGTGATCGGCCCCGGATGCCCCCCGAAAATGGGGAAAGTGGATATCGATGAATGCCAACGAGCTTCTGCGAATCGTGGACGCGATCCACCGCGAGAAGAATATCGACAAGGAGATCGTCTTCGAGGGGATCGAAGCGGCGCTCGTCTCGGCGGCCAAGAAGCACTATGGCGAAGACGAAGAGGTTGTCGTTCGCATAAACCGGGAAGATGGGTCCATCCGCGGGGCCCACAATGGCGTCCCCATGGCGCCTGAGGAGATCAGCGCCCGCATCGGGGCCCAGACGGCCAAGCAGGTGATGATCCAGAAGATACGCGAGGCCGAGCGAGACGCCCTCCACGAGGAGTATACCGACCTGATCGAACAGGTGGTCACCGGCACCGTGCAGCGCTTCGAAGGGGGTACAGCAACCGTCTCGCTCGGTAATGTCGAGGCGATCCTCCCCCGCAGCGAGCAGATCCCCGGCGAGGCGCACCACCCCAACGAGCGGGTGCGCGCCGTCGTCTGCGAGGTCCGAAAGGCCGGCACCCGCGTCAAGGTGATCCTCAGCCGTATCCGCAACCAACTGGTGGCGCGGCTCTTCGAACAGGAGATTCCCGAGATCGCCGACGGCGTCATCGAGATCAAGGCCGTCGCCCGCGAGCCCGGCTATCGCGCCAAGGTCGCTGTCAGCAGCAGCGACCAGCGCGTCGATTGCGTCGGCGCCTGCGTGGGCGTCCGCGGTAACCGCATCAAGAACATCGTCGACGAGCTCGGCGGCGAGCGGATCGACATCGTCCGCTTCAACGACGACACGCAGACGTTCATCACCAACGCCCTGCAGCCCGCCGAGGTCGAGGAGGTCATCCTCTGCCGAATGCTCGGACGGGCCATCGTCCTGGTTCGCGAAGACAACCTCTCGCTGGCCATCGGACGGCGCGGACAGAATGTCCGGCTGGCCAGCAAGCTCGTCGGTTGGGACATCGAGATCATGACCCAGGAGGAACTGGCCGAGCAACTCGAACAGGCCGTGGCGGGCTTTGCCTCCATCGAGGGGCTCTCCGACGAACTGGCCGACCGCCTGGTGGGCGAAGGCTTCCTCACCTACGGCGATCTCTCCGTCATCGAGCCGGACGACCTTGCCGAGATTGGTGAGCTCGACGCCGGGACCGTGCAGCGGATCATCGACGAGGCCGAATTGCGGGCGGAGATGGCCGAGAAGGCCGCGGCCGAGCAGCGGCGCCGCCAGCACGAACAAGAACGCCGCGCGGCGGCGCAAACGGCCGCTGACGAGATCGCCGAAGAGACGGCATCGGAGGGCGAGGAGTCCGTCGCTGAAGAAGAGGGCAGCCTCGAGGGCGGGACCGGGGATTCCGTTCTCGGCGGCGCCCCGGCGGCGGAAACCGCTGCGGAGGAATCCGGCGACGAAACGCTCCGGCCTTCCCCCGGGGTCGTGGAAGGCTCGGCCGAGCAGACGGTAGCGGACGAGCCGCCGCCCGCACAGGAGGGAGACGAACCGCCGCCTGCAGAGGAGGAACAGGCCTCCGAAGAAGAGGCTGAAGAGGCTACCGAGGAGGACGACAAACCGGATCGTGGGGATGATGCCCACTCGCACGAGCAGGTTTCGCTCACCGACACCCAGGATCACCCGTCAGAGGGGGATTCTGCGGAGTCGCTTGGCGAGGACTCGAAGCAGGGTGGCAGGGCCTCGCGAGCAGAAAACTCGCCTTCGGGCTGAGTTGCCGGCTTTTTTTTCGCCGGATAAAGTACATTTTGGGGCAAGTGAGTTCGATCACTCGGCGACTGCGGTGTACGGCCCCGAGGGGCGGTGCGTGGAGAGGACCCAGATCACGGTCGCGATGCCGGGTAGGGAGAGCTGCCTATGTGAGGAATCTGCAGACCGGTGACGGTCCGCGGGGTGCGGCAGCCCTGCGGCCGGATCACCTTAAGGGAGGATGGCGTTGCCCATTCGGATCTACACGTTGGCGAAGGAGTTGAAGCTCGACAGCAAGTCCTTGGTCGAGATATGCGATCAGGCGGGTGTCGCAGGGAAGGGGTCTGCGCTGGCGAGCCTCTCCGAGGAGGAAGTAGAGAAGGTCAAGGAGTACCTCAACCGAAGCCGCGGCGGTCGCGCCGCGGCCCCGGCGGCTTCAACCACCACGACCGAGCCGCGCCGCGCCGTTCGTGGTGGAGCCATTCGCCGCGAAGACTACATCGCCCCTGGGGGGGTGGCCACCGAAGGCAAGGTACGCGTCCTCACGGATCGGGCTCGCCGCCGCCAGGTCGAAGCGTCGCAGCCCGCCGTCGAAGAACCCCCCTCGGAGGCTCCACCGCCGGAGGCCGAAGTCCCGCAGGAACCCGGCGTCGAGGCGGTCCGGCCGGAGCCCGAGGAGACCGCCGCGCCGCCCGAGGAAGCGGTGGAAGCCGCTCCGGCTGCCGAACCCGAGCAACCGTCCGCCGCCGATGAAGCGGCAAAGGCCCCGGGAGCGGCCGAAGAGGCCCCCGTCGAGCCGGCTCCGGAAACGACTCCGGAACCTCCCCCCCAGCCCTCCGCGCCTCCGGCCCGTCCCGTCTACGGACCGGTCCCCTTCGAGCCGCGGCGCGCCGAGTCGAAGCCGACCGAAAAAGATCGGGCCGACAAGGATCAAGCCAAGGATCAAGCCAAGGAAAAGAAGGGGCGTCCCAAGGATCGCGAGCGGCCCGCGCCGACGATCAAACTGGCGCCCGTCCCCACCTCCCGGAAGCCGGCGGCCCCGTCCAAGCCGGCCGAACCGGCACCCCAAAAGCCCGACATTAAGCTGCCGATCGACGCCATCCGGGCGTCGAAGGCCGGTGCCAAGCCGCTTGCGGAACACCTCCGCAAGCAGGAGGAAAGCCGCAAGACCGCCAAGAAGGGGAAACCGGCGGAGCGCGCGCCCAAGGAGGCGGCGGCCGATGGGTTGGTTCGCAGCGGGCGGGCGCGGGGCCGGGGCACCCGCGAGAGCGGCCCCACCGAGGATCCCGCCGCGGCGCTCGCGGGACGCGAGCAGCGGCAGCTGAAGCGCAAGCGCAGCACCCGCCGCCGCCGCGGCGAAGACGAGGAAACGTCGGCCTCGGCCCCCCGGCGTCTCACCCGTCTGCGGCGGAGCAGCAGCACGGCGGCCCCCAGGAAGAGCAACGTGGTCATCGAACTCCCCTGCACCGTCCGCAGCTTCTCCGAGGCCATCGGGGTCTCCGCGTCCCGCGTTCTCGCCAAGCTCCTCTCTCTGGGAGCGGGTGTAGGCGTGAACATCAACGCCCAGATCAACGCGGAGATGGCCGACCTCCTGGCGGTGGAGCTCGGCGTGGAGGTCGATTTCCGCAGTCCGCAGTCCGCCGAGAGCCGCCTCCTCAGCCAATGGGAGGAATCCGAGGAAGACCCGGCCCTAGTGCGCGCCCGGCCGCCGGTGATCACCTTCCTCGGGCACGTGGACCACGGCAAGACCTCGCTCCTGGACCGCATCCTCGGCCTGGACGTCGTCTCCGGCGAAAAGGGGGGCATCACCCAGCACATCCGCGCGTACCAGATCCACAAGGACGGCCGCCCCATCTCTTTCGTGGACACGCCGGGCCACGAGGCCTTCACCGAGATGCGTGCCCGAGGGGCCAACTGCACCGACATCGCCGTCCTCGTGGTCGCCGCCGAGGATGGCGTGATGCCGCAGACCGAAGAGGCCATCAGCCACGCCCGCGCCGCCGGCGTCCCCATCGTCGTGGCCCTCAACAAGATCGACCTGCCGGGGGCCAACCCGCAACGGGTCTTCGAGCAGCTCGCAGCCAACGATCTCCTTCCCACGGAATGGGGCGGCGACCTGGAAGTCGTCAAGACGAGCGCCATGACCGGCGAGGGGGTCGACGAGCTCCTCGAGACGCTCCTGACCGTCGCCGAACTGCAGGAGTACCAGGCGAACCCGGAGCGGCCCGCGATGGGGACCTGCCTGGAAGCCGCCCTCCACGAAGGCCACGGCGTCGTCGCCAAGCTGCTGGTCCAGACGGGGACGCTCCGCGTCGGCGACGCCATCGTCTGCGGCACCACCTTCGGCCGCGTCAAGGCGCTCTTCGACACGCTCCACGAGCATCGCCGCCTCGACGAGGCCGGCCCCTCGGTTCCCGTCAACCTCACGGGTCTGCACGAGACCCCGGCCGCCGGCGACCGCTTCCACGTCGTCGAGAACGTCACCCTGGCCCGCGAGGTCGCCGCGGAACGGGTCGCGCAGTCGCGCCAGGCCTCGCTGGGCCTCGCAGCCCGCCCGCACGTCACACTGGAGAACCTCTTCGAGCGGCTCGGCGAGAAGCAGGAGGTTCAGACCCTGAACATCATTCTCCGCGCCGACGTCCGCGGCTCCATCGAGGCGATCAACAAGGAGCTCCAGAAGCTGGAGCACCCCGAGGTGCAGATCCGCGTTCTCCAGGCCACGGTGGGCGGCATTACCGAGGCCGACGTCCACCTTGCCGACGCCTCGGATGCCGTGATCATCGGCTTCAACGTCGTCCCCGACGAAGGCGCCCGCACGCTGGCGGAGCAGCGCGGCGTACAGATCCGCCGCTACGAGATCATCTACCAGGTGACCGAAGACCTCAAGGCCGCCCTCGAAGGGATGCTCAAACCCGAGAAGCGGGAGGAGGATCTCGGGCGCGCCCTGGTCAAGCAGACGTTCCAGATCAGCCGCGTCGGGACGATCGCCGGCTGCCAGGTCCTCAACGGACACATCCTCCGCGACGCGCGGGTCCGCGTGATCCGCGAGAACCGCATCATCGGCGATTACCCCCTGGATTCGCTGCGCCGCGAGAAGGAAGATGCCCGCGAAGTCCGCGCCGGGCTGGAATGCGGCATGAAGCTGAAAGGGTTCAACGATCTCAAGGAAGGCGACATCCTCGAGGCCTACCGCATCGAGGAGGTCCGACGCACCTTCTGACGGCGTAGTCCCGGCCCGGCGGCCGGAAGATCGGCGTTCCCTCGTCCCCTCCAGGTGTCCACACCCCATGTCCTCCCGCCGTGTCCTCAAGGCCGCCGCCGCCGTTCGCGAAGTGGTGAGCATGGCCATCCTCACCGACCTCAAGGACCCTCGCGTCCGCGACGTGACGGTGACCTCCGTCGAGGTCTCCGGGGACCTCCGCCGCGCCAAGGTCCACGTCTCCGTCATGGGGGACGACTCCGCCCAGCAGTTGACGCTCAGCGGCCTGAGGGCCGCCGCCGGATTCCTTCAGTCGAAGCTCAACGAGCGCATCGAGACCCGTTACACGCCCCGGCTCGAGTTCGTTCTCGACCAGGGGGTGAAGAAATCCATCGCCGTGGCCGAGATTCTCAAGCGTGTTCTTCCCGAGGAGGATGCCCCCGCGGCGGACGAGGAGATCGCCGCGGAGGATGCCGATGTCGAGGCGACCGACGCCGACGAGACCGAGCCCGACAGCCGGGACAGCGGCGCTCGGCGGTCTCCGTCCGAGGAAGCCGGCGGCAGTGAGGAAGGGCTCCACGACCCCCAGCATCGCAGGTAGGCAATGACGGCTCCCAGTCGCACCGCCCAGTTCGCCAAGGTCCACAAGGTCCTGAAGCGGCACTACAAGCCGGTGATTCCCAACAGCGAGCGCCCCGTTCTCGAACACCTCCTCTTCGCCTGCTGCCTCGAAGACGCCCGCCCCGAGGCCGCCGAAGAGGCCTTTGCCTCGCTGGTCGAGTCGTTCTTCGACTTCAACGAGATTCGCGTCAGTTCGCTCCGCGAGCTGGCCGAGGTCCTCCACGGCCTCCCCGATCCCGTATCCGCCGCCACCCGCGTGAAACGCGTCCTCCAGCAGGTCTTCGAAGCCAGCTACTCGTTCGACCTCGAGGAGCTCCGCAAGAAGAACCTGGGAGCCGCCCTCGAGCAACTCTCCAAGCTGGAGGGAATCCCCCCCTTTGCCGTGGCCTACGTCGTGCAGTCGGCGCTGGGCGGCCATGCCATCCCCGTCAGCCGGGGCGGCATTCGGGCCCTGCAAGTCCTCGGGCTCGTCAGCGACGAGGACTTCGCGGCCCACGTCGTCCCCGGACTGGAAAGGGCGATCTCCAAGAGCAAGGGCCCCGAGTTCGCCTCCGTGCTCAACCAACTGGGCGCCGACCTCACGGCCAACCCCTTC
>SLBP01000160.1:0-10693 GCA_007126245.1 Planctomycetales bacterium | reverse complement strand
TCGAGCCCGCCGAGCGCTGCCTGCGAGTCCGCTACCGCATCGACGGGCGCCTGTACAAATCGCTGGAGGCGCCCCAGCACCTCCTGGCCGCCGTGACCAGCCGCATCAAGATCATGGGCGGGCTCGACATCAGCGAGCGCCGCCTCCCCCAGGACGGCCGCGTCCACGTGCTCCTGGAGGGGCGGAAGATCGACCTTCGCGTCAGCACCTTCCCCACGGCCCGCGGCGAAAAGACCGTGATCCGGGTGCTCGACACCCGAACCGTCTCCTTGAACCTGGAAGATCTCGGCTTCGCCGAGGACATCCTCGGCGAATTCCACCGCCACATCCGGGCCCCCAACGGCATCATCCTCGTCACCGGGCCCACGGGGAGCGGCAAGTCGACGACGCTCTACGCGGCGCTCAACGCCATCAGCTCGATGGAAAACAACGTCTGCACCGTCGAAGACCCCATCGAGTACTACCTGCCGCTGATCAACCAGTTCCAGGTTCAGGAGAAGATCGGCCTTACGTTCTCCCGGGCCCTGCGGACGATGCTCCGGCAGGACCCCGACGTGATCATGGTCGGCGAGGTCCGCGACGAGGAGACGGCCCGCACTGCCATTCAGGCCGCGCTCACCGGCCACCTCGTCTTCAGCACCCTGCATACCAACGACGCCTGTTCGGCGATCACCCGGCTGGTCAATATGGGTGTCGAGGCCTACCTGATCTCCGCGGCGCTCAACATGGTGCTCGCCCAGCGGCTGGTGCGGCGCATCTGCCCCAAGTGCCGGCAGCGCTACGAGCCGCCACGGACGGTCCGCAAGACGCTCGAGAAGATGGAGATCGGCTTCGACACCTTCTACCGCGGCGTCGGCTGTAAGAGCTGCCGCAACACGGGGTATAAGGGGCGCATCGGCGTCCACGAGCTCCTCGTGGTCTCCGACGAGATCCGCGACGCCGTCATCGCCGAGCGGGGCCTCGCCGAGGTGCGGGCCATCGCGCGGCGCGAGGGGATGATCACCCTCCGCCACGACGGCTTCCGCAAGATCCGCGAGGGGATCACCACGGTGGAGGAGATATTCCATATCGCCGGCGGCGGGGAGGAGCGCGCGTGACGTCCACCCAGCGCGAGTACGGCGCCGAGCAGGGGAGGATCGCAGCCGTTCTCCCCACTCAACGACCCGCGGACGACCTCCGCCGCGAAAGTGCCGCGGAGGCGACGGCCGAGAGCGACGACGAATTCGGCTTCGGCCGCCGCGTCTCCAAGCAGGACGTCATCTATTTCACCAGCCAGCTGGCGATCATGGCCGAGACGGGCATCCCCATCGCCACGGCGCTCGCGGGGATCGTCGAGCAGGAAGAGAACCCCCGCATGAGGAAGACGCTCCTGGAGATCAAGGAGGCCGTCGAATCGGGCGAGGACTTCTCCGCGGCCCTGGCCCGCTATCCCAGGCTCTTCGACAAGACCTACGTCTCCCTGGTCCGCGCCAGCGAGGCCACCGGTTCCATGGGGCCCATGCTCGACCGGATCGCCGGCTACCTGCGCAAGGAAGTCGAGACCGTCGGCCGCGTCCGCGCCGCCATGGCCTACCCCACGGTGATGATGATCCTCGCCGCCGGAGTGACCGCCTTCCTGCTGACCTACATCCTCCCCAAGTTCATCCCCCTCTTCCAGCAGCGGGGAAGCGAGCTGCCGCGAGTCACCCGTGCCCTCATCGACCTCTCGCAGTCGCTCGCCGACTGGTGGTACCTCTACCTCGGCGCCATGGTGGCGGTGGTGGTCGCCTTTCTCCTCGTTCGGCGGACCGAGGCCGCGCGCCAACACCTCGATTGGCTGAAGCTCCGGCTCCCGGTGGTCGGCCCCGTCTTTCGCAAGGTGGCCATCAGCCGCAGCGTCCGTACCCTGGGAACGATGATCGGCAGCGGCGTTCCCATGACCGATGCCATCCGTCTGGCCGGCGAGGTCTCCGGGAACTACCACTTCGAACAGATCTGGCGGGAAGTGCTCGACCAGGTGGTCGGCGGCAAACGGATCTGCGAAGTCCTCACCCGTTCCCCCCTGTTTCCTTGCGTCCTCGTGCAGATGATCTCCTCGGGCGAAGAGACGGGTAAGCTCGATTTCGTCCTCGAACGGGTGAGCAACTATTACGATCAGGAGGTGGAGATGGCGATCAAGACCGCCACGAGCCTGATCGAGCCGCTGATGATCGCCGTCATGGGTATCGTTGTCGGCGGCATCGGCATGGCGCTGCTCTTGCCGATCTTCAGTCTCAGCCGCCCGCAGTGACAGGGCGCCCCCCGCCGTGGCACCACCTGCGCTGGGGGCGTTCCCCCCGGCCGGACCGCTGCGTACAATGTCCGGTCCGCCTGGCAGCGGAAACGGGGGGAGGCGGTCCGGTTCTGCCGCGAGGGCATCGCCGATCGCCTTCGGCCTTCGAGAAATGCCGGAGGCCGTCGTTCGTTGGATGGCACCGGGTGTCGGCGCAGAAGATGGACCAAGATAACGTCCTCCAGGGAGAAATCATCGCATGACCATGAGACGGGCCAAGATCACCATCGTGGGGGCGGGCAACGTGGGGGCGACCACGGCGCATTGGTGCGCCGCGGCGGAGCTCGGCGACATCGTGCTCCTCGATATCCCCCAGACCGAGGGTATGCCCGCCGGAAAAGCCCTCGATCTCGCCCAGGCCGGCCCCATCGCCGGCTTCGACGCGGCGATCACCGGAACGACGAGCTACGAGGCCACCGCCGGAAGCGACGTGGTGGTGATCACCGCCGGCGTCCCCCGCAAACCGGGCATGAGCCGCGACGACCTCTTGAGCACCAACGCCCGCATCGTGGGCAACGTGGCCGAGGAAATCGGTCGCTCCAGCCCGGACGCCTTCGTCCTCGTGGTCAGCAACCCGCTCGACGCCATGGTGCAGCGGGCCTGGCAAGTAACCGGTTTCCCGCCCCACCGGGTCATGGGGCAGGCGGGCGTCCTCGATACGGCGCGCTTCCGCACCTTCGTGGCCATGGAGCTGGGCGTGAGCGTCGAGGACGTCTCGGCGATGCTCCTCGGCGGGCACGGCGACTCCATGGTCCCGCTGGCAAGCTGCGCCGCAGTGGGCGGCATTCCCGTCACGCAGTTGGTTCCTCCCCAGCGGCTGGCCGAGATCGTCCAGCGGACCCGAGACGGCGGAGCCGAGATCGTCGGATTCTTGAAGACCGGCAGCGCCTACTACGCACCCGCGGCGGCCACCGCGCAAATGGTCGAGGCCATCGTCCGCGATAAGAAGCGGCTCATCCCTTGTGCGGCCTATTGCGACCGCGAGTACGGCGTCGGCGGTTACTTCGTGGGCGTGCCGGTGATACTGGGAGCGGGAGGAGTCGAGCGGATCGTCGAGATCGCGCTCAATGCCGAGGAGCAGTCCGCCCTGGAAAAGAGCGTCGAGGCGGTCCGCACTCTGGTTGCGACGATGGCCAGATTGGTCGGGTAGGCGGACGTTAACCGCCCTTGCACCGGGTACGGCTCTTCGGTACTATGTACGTCAGTACACTATCGTGATGATCCGAGGCGGTAAGGGAGAGGAGCGGCGGGCCATGGGGCTTGTGCTGAAGAAGATCGTCTCCGGCGGGCAGACGGGTGTCGACCGCGGCGCGCTGGACGCGGCGATCGCCCAGGCGACGCCGCACGGCGGCTGGTGCCCCCGCGGCCGGCTGGCCGAGGACGGCACCATCCCGGCCGGTTACCGGCTCGACGAGACCGAGTCCGCGGAATACCCTCAACGGACGGAGCGCAACGTCCTCGATGCCGATGCCACCTTGATTCTCTGCCGGGGAAACCCCGTGGGGGGAACGGAACTGACCCGCCAATTGGCCCTGGCCCACGGCAAGCCCTGCCTGGTGGTCGATCTGAGCCGTACGGCCGACTCGAGCGCCATCCGCCGCTGGCTGGCGGCGCATCGCGTAGGCGTTCTCAACGTCGCCGGCCCCCGCGAGAGCCAATGGCCCGGCGCCGCCGCGGCTGCCCGGGCGGTCGTTGCCGAGCTGCTCTCTCCGCGCGCGGCCGTCAATCGACCTTCCGCACCACGCCGATGACAATCCCCAGGATGTTGGCCCGTTTCACGTAGATGGGCTTCATCTCGGCGTTTGCGGGCTGGAGGCGGATGCGGTTCTTCTCGGGGAAAAAGCGTTTCAGCGTGGCGTCGCCATCCTCGGTTAAGGCGACGACGATCTGGCCCTTGGCGGCGGTCCGGCGGCGGCGGACGACGACGTAGTCGCCGTCGGCGATCTGATCGTCGATCATCGAGTCGCCGTGGACGCGGAGCACGAAGAGGTCGTCCTTGTTGCGGAAGACGGCCTCGAAGTCGAAGCGCTCCGCCTGCTCGATCGCTTCGTGCAGGGCGCCCGCGGCGATCCGCCCCACCATGGGCAGGCCCCGCAGGTGCGCCGGTTCGCTGGCCAGGCGGATGGCGCGCGACATCCCCGGCTCGCGCTCGATGAACCCCTTTTTCTCCAAGGCCGTCAGATGGCACATCACCCCGTTGGGTGAGTTGATGTGGAAGTGCTGGCCGATCTCGCGAACGGTCGGCCCGTAGCCGCGCGAGCGGATCTTCTCGCGGATGAACTCGTAGACCGACCGCTGCCTCTCGGTCAACTGCTCCATCGGTTCCATGGCGTGGTTCCCGCGGGGTAAAGGAGATTGGGGTAGGATCATGGACAATCGTACAATATACGCCCGTCCATCGTCAAGCCCCCCTTACCCGCCGGCGAAGGGCATCGACTGCCCCAGATCCTTCGCCGCAAACACCCCAGACGAGGCCGCCTCCCTGTCAAACCCTCACGCCGGGGGAATCTCTGCAGGGAAGGGGCCGCGAATCACGGCCTCTGCCCCCCCTTCCCCTTTTTCCCTGTCTTGCCTGTTGCCGGGCCGGGCCGACCGGGGTTCCTGCCGGATTAAAGTCCCTCACCCGTTCGACCCGATGCAGTTGCGGGCCGTCTGTAACGCGAGAGACGCCCAGTCCGCGTATGCTGGGAAGACAGGCTGATTTGGGGAAAAGGAATCGAAACAGGGACCGACTGCCTTGAATGCTGCATTGGGATTCCTTACGGTGCTCGAGGATTCCGATCAGAACCTCTTCGGGGGCTATCTCCTGCTCAGCCTTGCCGGCCGCCCCCTGGAGTTCCACTGCACCACACCGATCCGGCCCAACCGGGCCCAGCGGATCCTCTACGGCCCCACCCTGGAGCCTTTCCTGTTCGGCGAATTGATCGGGGGAACGCTCTACCGCAAGGCCACGACGGTTCCGGGGGTGGTATGCACCGACGTCTTCGCCGCCGTGTGCCTCCGCGAGCACGTCGACGTCCCGGTGGTGCTCGTGCTGCCGTCTGAGGAGATGGAGCCCTCGGGCGACGCCCGGCCGGTCCCGCGCTCGGAAGGCCCCTCCGCTGCGGCGGCGGCCGTCTTGCGCGTAGACGCCCCTCATGCCCCGAGACCGCCGCTCGTGGAGTTCTGCTGGCGGGCGAACCGCCTGGCGGTGCCGGCGCGGGGGGGGGGCGAGCGCGACCTGATCCTCGAGCAGCTGGCGGGGGCCGAAGAGTTGTTGGACCTCGCCGAGCCCTTCGAGCGCATCCGTCAGGCCATCGACGAGGCCCGCGGCGGGGGGCGATGACATGCGCGAACAGCCCGGTCTCCCGGTACCAGACCCGGTTGCAGTGATCAGTTGGGTCGCCCCGCCCCCTCCCGCCGTAACGTCGGAGCACCTTGGGGGATCGGCACCGGAAGTCGTCTCCCTGCGAACGGCCGCGCCGGCGCCGCCCCGCGTGGAGTCGCGGCCGAGTGCCGTGACTCCGCCGCGGACGGTCTCCATCGCCATCGGCCGCGCCGGGGTGCGGGTACGGAGTTTCGGCTTTGCCGGGGCGGCTTCGGGGACGGCCCCGGAATGGCTCGAGGGGGCGGCGGAGGCCGAGGGCGTGGGGGCGGCACCGCCGCGCGCGGAGCGTCCGCTTTCCGGGCGGCGAACCCGCATCGCGCCCCCCCGCGACCTGGTCAAGCTCGAAGACCGGCTCCACTACCTCCTCCAACCGCCGCTGGAATCGCTCTTTGCCGAGCGGGCGCTGTCGTTTCCCTATGAGCCCTTCCCCTACCAGTTCGAGGGTATTGCCTTCCTCTACCCGCGTCACGCGGCGGTGCTGGCCGACGAGATGGGACTGGGCAAGACGATGCAGGCGGTAACGGCGATCCGCCTCTTGATGCGGCGCGGCGAGGTGCGGCGGGTGCTGCTCGTCTGCCCCAAGCCCTTGGTGACCAACTGGCAGCGGGAGTTCGCCCTCTGGGCACCCGAGATCCCGGCGATGGCCGTCGAGGGGGACCGGGTACGGCGGCAGTGGCAGTGGGCGCTGGACGACGTCCCCGTGCGGATCGCCAACTACGAAATCCTCCACCGTGACGAGGAGTTGCTCCTCGCCGGTGCCGGGGGAGCGGCCCCGCCCCCCTTCGACCTGGTAGTGCTCGACGAGGCCCAGCGAATCAAGAACCGCGCCAGCGCCACCGCCCGGGCCGCCTGCGCCCTGGCTCGCTCGCGGGGATGGGCGCTCACCGGCACGCCCGTGGAGAACAGTCCCGAAGACCTGGTGGGCATCTTCGAGTTCCTCTCGCCGGGCCTCCTGTCGCCGCAGATGAAACCCCGGAAGATGGGCCGCACGGTCAGCGACTACGTGCTCCGCCGAACCAAGGACACCGTCCTTACCGACCTGCCGCCGAAACTCTTCCGCGAAGCCCAGCTCGAGCTCACCCCGGAACAGCGCGCCACCTACCAGCTCGCCGAGGAGGAGGGCGTTCTGCGGCTGGCGGAGATGGAGCAGGCGGCCACCATCCAGCACGTCTTCGAGCTCGTCCTGCGGCTCAAACAGATCTGCAACTTCGATCCCGCCACGGGGGCCAGCGCCAAGCTGGAGCGGCTGCAGGCCGATCTGGAGGAGGTGGTGCAGAGCGGCCGCAAGGCGATCGTCTTCAGCCAGTACGTCCGCACGCTGGAGACGCTGGCCGCGAACCTGGGCTCCTTCCACCCCCTGATGTACCACGGCAAGGTGCGCTCCGCGGAACGCGATCGGGTGATCGGCCGCTTCCGCGGTGACCCGCGGTGCCAGGTCCTCTTGATGAGCTACGGCGCCGGCAGTGTGGGGCTCAACCTGCAGTTCGCCAGCTACGTCTTTCTCTTCGACCGCTGGTGGAATCCGGCCGTCGAGGACCAGGCGATCAACCGCGCCCACCGCATCGGTGCCGCCGGGCCGGTCACGGTGAGCCGCTTCGTGACCCTCGCGACCATCGAAGAGCGGATCGACCGCGTGCTCGAGGAGAAGCGGGAGCTCTTCGCGACCATCTTCTCGGATAGCCGGCCGCAGCAGCGGACGGGACTCTCCCAGGAAGAGATTTTCGGCCTCTTCGACCTTGCCTGCCCCGCCAGGGCGGCGTGAGGAGGTCGAGGCGCATCCGCAGCTACTCGGGTGCCACGGTGACGAGTTCGTGACAGACGGCCTCGATCTGCGCCGCGGTGATCGACGACTGCGACTCCGCGTAGCCGATCAGCAGGGCCAGATCGCCCAGGCGGTTGATCCGCCGGGGAATGCCGCAGGTCAATTCGTGAAGGGTGCGGAGGGCATCGGGCGTGAAGACCTCGCGGGCCCCGGCACCGGCCGTTCTCAGGCGGTGGGCGACATACTCGCTCGTCTCCGTGGCGGTGAAGGGGCGGAGAAGGCACTTCACGGCCAGCCGCTCCTCGAGTTGGGGCATGCGGTCGAGCACGGGCAGGATGCCCGCCTGGCCGACGAGCAGGAGCGTGAGCCCCGCACGGCCCAGGGCCTGGAAGTTCGAGAGCAGACGCATCGCCTCCAGGGTACGGCGGTCTTCCAGGAGCTGCGCCTCGTCGACGACCACCACGGCATGGCGTCCCCGCTCCGTGTTCTCGGCGAGGAAGCTCTCGATCCGCCGCACGGCCCCCGCGGGCGTGGCGAGGCGATCGAGGTCCTCCCCCCCGGCGAGCCAGCCGGCCAAGTAGCCGAGCAGCTCGTCCGCCTCCATCTGCGGGAAGACGAGGTGGACGAACGGAGCGAACTCGTCGTCGAGCACCGTCCGCAACATGCCCACCACCAGCGTCTTACCCAGCCCCGACGCCCCTGCCAGGAGGGCACCGCCACGATGGTTCTCGATGGCGTAGCGGAGCTTCAACAGCGCCGCCTGGTGCGGGGCACCGGGGTAGAAGAAGCGCGGGTCAGGCGTGTTCTCGAAGGGCTTCTCTTCGAGTTGCCAATAGGCCTCGTACATGGCCGCTGCTCGATGGTTCCCGTGTTCACCCGCCCCGGCGGGGCAATGCTGTTTCAATCCCGCACGAAGTTCGCCACCGTCCCCAGGACACGAACGCCCCCCTCCTCGATCGCACCCAGCAGAGACTCCGCGTCCGCGCCGGCGGGCGCCCCGTTGGCGGCGGGAAGACCGCGGGCGTCGTCGACCACCAGCACGGCGTCGATCCATTCGCCTTTCAGACTGCGATCGGTGGCCGGGCCCCAGTCGACCAGGACCACATCGAATCCCCGCCGCAAGTCGGCTGCCACGTCCGCCGGGTCGGCACACCCACTGCCTTCCGGGCAAGAGGGGAGCAGCGCCCAGCGGTCGTCGAGCGACTCGACGGCGACCTCCGCGAGGGGCAGGCGGCCGGCGGCTGCCGCTTCCCAGCCCGCCTCGACCAGCACGCCCAAACGCCGCGAAAGGCGGGGCTCGGTCGGGTCGGCCTCCAGCACTGCGGTGCGCCGGCCGGCGCGGCCGAGCCGCTGGGCGAGCAGGACGACCAGCGTGCTGCATCCTACGCCTCGACGCGTCCCCGCCACTGCCAAGACCTGCTGCCCCCCGTCGGCTGCCGCGGCCACAGCCGCGGTGATGCGGTCGAGCTCGTCCGCCGCAGCCGCCGTCAACTGCGCGCAGGCGCAGGGCTGGGCAAAGCGATCGACCTGAAGCAGGGGCCGAAAACCCCAGGGCTGTTCGCCCGTGTCGCTCGGACCGCCGCCGTTCGTGTCGCCCCCCCCCGATGCCCTCGCGCAATCCGCGCCGACGGCGGTCGGCAACGGCTCATCGCCATCGTGCGGTTCCTCCGCCGATGTGCCCTCGACCACGGGGGCCATCGCTTCGTCAGCCGCCGAATCCACGTCCCCCTCATCCGCAGCCCCCTCTGCGGCTGCCTCCTGAGATCGGGACAGCCCGGGGATTCCCAGGGCGTCGATGGCAAGCATCGTGGCCGGATTGCCCCCACGCAAAGCTGCGCCAGGGGGAGGAGGCCCCGTTCCTCCCGGCTCACTCCCCGCAGCATCCGGCGATTGCTCCAGGGTCGCGACCACGGCGTCGACCCCGGTCGGCGAGGTTGCCCCGCTCGTCGACGTGCTGGACGGGACGGGTTCCGCATCCGTCGGCTCCGTATCCGGCCGGACGAGGTCTGCAGTCGGCGGTGGGCCGCCCACTACCTCGTGCAGCAGGACGGGCGCGGCCGGCGGTGCCTGGGAATACGCCTTGAAAAACGCTTGGTCCATCGCCGTCATAGCGAAGCCTACCTAAGGGTGGGATACTCGATGTGACCCTGGAGGCGAGCTACTCCCGCTTCCCCGCGGTCGCGCGAGCGTTCCTGGTCGCCGCTCGGCCACGGCGACGACCCACCGGCCGCCGCCGGCGAATTGACCCGCATGGGCTGATTGGCTCCCGTATCGTGGTCGTCGTAGGTCGCCCCTTCTTCCGCAACGTCTTCGCGGTATCCCGCAACACCGCCCGCCGGACTGGTGGAGCGCGAGGGTCCCGCATCGGCATCCTCTCCTCTGCCGAACTCGAATGCCACTCTTCGTGGGGGGCGCGAAAAGTACTCGCCTGTCGAGGGGTACGCTATCGATTCGTTCCAGTTTCCCCGCTGCTCGGGCGGCACCCAGGCCGACGCCCGCGGCCCCTCCCACGCGAGCGAGGCCTCCGTCGCACTATTCTCCGCCGAAGAATCGCCGCCGCGCTCGGGAGCACCGCCGCGAGCCTTTTCGGGGGTCACGGCTACCGCGGTCTCGGAAGCGTCGGCCTCCGGCTTGGGAGCGGTGCCGACGATCGCTGGCTCCGCGGGATCCCACTCGGGAACCATCCGCGCACGCGGGGGAGGAGGCGGTTGTCTCCGCACCGCATCGGTGGGTCTCTCCCCCTCGCGATTCCCGAGAAACAACGGGACAACGGCCAAGATCAAGACGAGTGCCATGCCGGCGAAGAGAATCTTCGCCGAAGCTGCCTGGCTGAGGAGCCGGGCACGACCCTGGAGGCGCTCGCGCGGCGGCCGGACCTCGCTTTCCGGCCCCTCGCCCACGTCGGGCAGGCGTGCTAACACAGTAGCGCGGGGGACGACTTCCAGCGGGGGAGAGGGCCGGCAGCCGGGATCCGGGATTGGCTCGTGCGTATCCATGGCAGTGCGAATCGACGCATGGGCTCGCCGCGGCGCGACACGGGTCGCGCACGCCGCTGCCCATTCGGGGAGACTTATTACCTTGAATACTATCGGTATCGATTGTGCGGGTCTTGAGTGTTGAAGTGGCTTCCAAAGATGAGGGGAATGGGAGGATTGTGGCGAATGTCCTCCGGCGGGGGCTCGGCCGCGACGCCGGCCTTTCCCCACGAGAGGTTTTTGGGGGCCGTGCTGGTGCGTGTGACCTGCAAGTGCAG
>SLBP01000092.1:0-10819 GCA_007126245.1 Planctomycetales bacterium | reverse complement strand
GGGTAATCTCGTCGTCACTCCCCTTACCGATTTCGTCACCGAGAAGTACCGGGGCCGAGAACTGGCACTGGTCTGCCTCGACCCCATGGTCAACTTCGGCCCCGGCGAAGCGCACGGAAACGACGGGGCCGCACTGATGATGCAGATTGCGTGGCGCATGACGCGCGCATGGTCGCAGGACGGCGGGCGGCGAAGGCGGCCATGTCGGCCGACGAGGGCAGTTCGTAGACGGTTCCCGGAGGCGACGCCATGGGATCGTCTTCGGCAAGGCTCTCCGGACCGAAGACGATCTGCCCATCCCGAAGTGCCATGGTGTACAGCGAACGCACGCCGAGCACCTGGGCGTAGGCTGCCAGTTGCTTGCTCAAGCGGTGGAACTGCGGGCAGGCGGCGTCCTCGGCCGTAAAGGAAACCGCTTTCACTTCCGCGGGGACGATCGTGCGGGCGATGGCCTTGGCCTGCGTGAGCAGCTCTCGCCGCTGCTCCGCATCGGCACTCTGGCCGAACCAGTTGCTCCCCCACCAGGCTCCGGCGACCACCGAGGCCGCCAGGATGGGAACCATCCATCGAGCCGGTCCCGCCCGTTCTCCGCGGAGCGCATTATTGTCGCTATAGACCAGCCATATCCCCAGCGAGGCCGCCGCGGGGCCCGCGGCGAGAAAAGCGTGGGGGGGAATGTTGTTGGCGCCCGGGAGCACAGCCAGGTTTCGTAGCAGTTCCGGATGGGCAGCCGCGGCGGGGAGGACCAAACCCGCAACAAGTCCGAAGAGGGCGAACCCCAGGCCCGCCGTCCGCAACGGCCAGCGACGACCGTCCGCCTCCTCGTGCCAAAGCGCCCAGCCGGCCAGCAGTCCGGCCGGTAGCCCCAGGGCGACGTGGCTGGCGGCACTGGCTCGGTCCGTTCCCAGCATGGCAGCGATCCCCACCAGGCCGCCCGCCGCCGCCAAGCCCGCAGTCAGCGGCAGCAGCTCCCCGCGGCGCCCTCCGAGCCGACCTCGGCCGGTTCCGCGCCGCCCGAACTCCATCAAAACCAGGAGGGACGCCGTCCTCAGCGAAAACCCCACACCCCCGAAAAGGGAAGGATCGCCGAGGCCGACCGCCAGCATGTCAAGCCATTCGCCGGCGCCGTAGAGAAATCCGAAAACGGCCATTCCGCGCCACGGCAGCCCCCCCGGCGAACGCTGCGCGTTCGACCATGCCAGGGTAGCGATCGCCATGAACAGGAAGCCATTGACGAAATGGACGATGTCCCACTGGTCTGTCATCGACGACCTGCCGGTGCCAAGGGTCTCGACCCGTCCCCGCCCAGCAGCTCACGAGCCCCCAAGATGCCGCTGGGACTCTCAATCATAGGTCGAGCCTAGCGCACTCGGCGTCCTCCCCGGCAGGGGTGATTACTTCGAGGGGCATCCCCGGGACCAACCCTTGGAAGCATCGCGCATGACGGAACAAGAGAACCGCGGCCGCGGCACTGAGTCTACGATTCCGGCAGCGGCTGCGTGGTGTCGATCGGCTCCCCTTCCCAAACGACCTCACCGGTCTCCGGATCGTAGGTGAGTACGCGGTGGGCACTGCCCGGCGCCGGAGGGAGATCGATGGCCGGCAGCCAGCGGCGGTGCTCGGCGAGGACCTCGGCATAATCGGCATCACCGGCCAGATTGGTCCACTCATTCGGATCGGCCTCCATGTCGTAGAGCTCCTCGGAACCGTCGGCATAGCGGATGTACCGCCAGCGGGCCGAGCGGATGCCGTGGTTTCCCTGGTTGTGCGTGGTGATGGCGGGATGCTCGCGGGGGGCCGCCGGGTCGCGGAGCTGGGGGCCCAGGCTGCGGCCTTCGAGGTGGTCGAGCGGCTCGAGGCCGCAGAGTTCGATGAGCGTGGGGAAGATGTCCAGAAGCTCGGCCGGACTGCTGCACACGCCTCCTGCCGTGACACCCGGGCCGGCGAAGATCAGCGGCACGCGGGCAGACCGCTCCCAGAGCGTATTCTTGCCGGTGATCCCTTTCTCCCCAAGGTGGAAGCCGTGGTCGCTCCAGAGGACGATCACGGTATTCTCCGCCAGCCCCTGGGCCTCGAGGGCGTCGACCACGCGTCCCACCTGGGCATCGACGAAGCTGATCGTGGCCAGGTAGGCCCGCACCAGGGGCAACCACTGGTCGTTCTCCTGGAGCCAGCGGAGTCGCGGCTCGGGCAGGTACCAGTGGAGGTAGTCGGCGAAGCGGGGGACGTCGTCGCGGTCGTCGGGCTTCACCGGCGGGAGAACAAGCATCTCCTCCGGGTAGAGCTCAAACCACTGCGGCGAGGCGTAGCAGGGGACGTGGGGGAGGAAGAAGCCCACGGCCAGGAAGAAGGGCTCCTCGTCATCGCCGCGGCCGAAGCGCTCGAGCTGCTCGACGGCCCAACCGGCCACCTGGTAGTCGCCGCGGACCGAGTCGTCGTTGTCTTCGGGATGGATGCCCCAATCCATGAGCGGGTGGTTGCCCATGGGCGTGGGTGGGATGAGCTTCTCCGCCGGGCGGGCGCCGATGCCGCCCCACGGGCCCCATTCGTCGCTCTCCCGATGCAGCGCGTCGCGCGGCGGATGGCCGCCGTGCCAGATCTTGCCCGTCGAAAGGGTGCGGTAGCCGTGCCGGCCGAAGTGCTGCGGCAGCGAGACCAGGTCGCGGAGCTCTTCGACGGTACGGAACCACGGGGCCAGGCCGTAGATACCGGTCGTCGAGGGGCGGAGTCCCACGAGGATGCTGGTGCGGCTGGGATTGCACAGCGGCGACTGGCAGTGGGCGTTGCTGAAGAGGACGCCGCGCTCAGCCAGCCGGTCGATGTGCGGCGTCTGCACCTGGGGGTGTCCTTCCAGACAGCCCACCCAATCGTTCAGATCGTCGATGGCGATGAAGAGCACGTTGGGCCGCCGGGCGTCGGGTTCCTCGGCGGCAACGGTCGCCGCAGCCGGCAGCCAGGCGACCAAAAGGCCCAGCACAGCGGCCCGCAGCAGTCCGGCAACGGCCGTCCCGAAAAAGTTGGTCGATCGCATGGTTTCCATCTCCTGGGGAATCATCGGCGCCCTCTCGCCGAGGCGGCGCTTGGGCACGAGTGGGCTGACTGGTGGTATTAGCCGACCTCGGGCAGCGGATAGGCGCCGCGGTAGAAGCCACGGACGACGGCGTTCGCTTCATCGTGGTCGCGGACGCAGCCGTTCTCCCGGTCGATCTCGAGCCACTCGCCGAGCGTGACCGCGGGGCTCTCGACATCGACCTCGTGGGCCGCAAGATGCGCAACGAGGTTTTCGAACATTTCCGCGAAGAGCGGCACCTCGGCGATCCGCTCGCGGATCTCGCCGCAAGGGGCCTTCTTGCCCACCCGGTGGGAGATATTTCCCAGATGGGTTACCGCCGTCGAGAGGTGTCCCTCGAGGATGTCGGCGTCGAGGTCCTCGCGGCGGCCGCTGCGGAGGGCGGCGGTGAAGTTCTCGAAGAGATCCTCCCCGCCGCCGAAGCTGCGGATCCGTTGACCGTCGTGATCGAAGACGTGGCCCGAGCGGATCATGGCGTAGCCCCCTTCACAGTGGGCGCAGACGTCCACGCCGTAACCCCGATAGTTGGGCACCTCATTCGACCCCTTGGCCGCCCGCAGGTTGTGGACCTCGTAGAGGACGGGGGCCGAGGGGAAGTCGTAGTAGATGATCTGCGTATTGGGGACGTCGCCCACGTCGTCGAAGGTGAATCGCCCGCCGATGCTGATCGTCCGCCGCGGCAGCCCCGGCTCGCGGAGCAGCCAGCGGGCCACGTCGATCTCGTGGATTCCCTGGTTACACGATTCCCCGTCGCCGTGCCGCCATTCGAAGGAGCAGTCGTATTGCAGGCGGTCGCGGTACACGGGGGCGTCGTCGGCCGGCCCGCACCAGAGGTCGTAGTCCACGTGCTCCGGGATGGGCAGGGGCTCATCGCGGCGGCCGATCGAGGTCCGCGGCTTATTGGCGAAGGCGACGACGTATTCGATCTTGCCCAGCCCTCCCTCCTGCAGGAAGCGGATCGTGTCGATGGCCGAGCGCGTGGAGCGCGCCTGGGTGCCGATCTGCACGAGGCGGTTGTGTGTGCGTGCGGCGCGGACCATCGCCTCGCCTTCGGCGATGAAATGCCCCAGCGGCTTCTCGACGAAGACGTCCATGCCCGCCTGGCAGGCCCAGATGGTCGGCAGGGCGTGCCAGTACTGCATGGTGGCCACCGCCACGGCGTCCAGGGCACCCTGGTCGATCATCTCCCTGACGTCGGCAAACTGGTCCGGAGCATTGTGGAACTTTTCCCGGACCGCGGCGGCCGCCCGGCCCATCCGCTGGCGGTCGGCATCGCAGACCGCCGCCACCCGGACGCCCGCCTGGCGGCCGAAGCGATCGATGTGGTGGCCGCCGCGGATGCCGCAGCCGACCACGCCCACGCGGATCTCCTCGTTGGCGCCCCGCACGCTGGACGCTGCCGGGCGCGGCACCGCGAAGCCCCCTGCTGCGGCCAGTGCAGCAGCCAGAAAACGCCGTCGACGGATATGCATGGTCGGATCCTCCCGGGAGTTGGGGTACGGCGCCCAGTGTAGTCCTGCCCGCGGGCGGACGCAATGGTTGGGGGATGTCCCAAAGCGAGGCTCACAGCAACGGCCCGAACCTCACGTTGCCGGGGAATTATCGGGGGACAGAATGTTGTTTTGCCGATACTGGCGTTCGCTCCCAAAGACGACTATACAATAGGTTGGGAGAACAGCTCGCACTTTGCTGAGCAGGAGGTGTTCACATGCCGCGCGAGAAACCGAGCGAACCCTACCCGCTGAAGCTCACCGAACTCCAGAGGGAAAGCGTTCTCCGCTGCACGGATCTGACGACCACGCTGACGTGGAAGTTGCGGAACGCCGGGAAAGGCACGCACGTCGTGGACGTTACCCGGGAGGAGCTCGACCAACTTGAGGAGGAGGTCGGCTACGCTGCCTCATACGTTCGTCATCCTCATAAGGGGCGTCTTGTGGCTGTGCTTCATAAGGTCGAAAACCTCACATTTGAAGGCGATGAAGCCCTTGCCGGGCAAAAGGCTCCTAGGGCCGCCACGACGCCTCCCAAGGAGGGTGATCTGCTGTATCAGTTCAAGATTACGTTGCGGGACATCAAGCCGCCGATCTGGCGGCGGATTCAGATTCCCGACTCTACCTTGGCAGACCTGCACGATTACATCCAGGCAGCATTCGGCTGGGACGATTACCACATGCACCAGTTCGAGATCGGCGGCCAGTATTACGGGCCACCGTCAGAGGAATTCGGCCTCGGCGACGAGATGCTCGACGAAGCGGCGGTGCTTATCAGCGACCTCATTCCAACGTCAAATCGCAAAACACGCTGGATTTACGAATACGACTTCGGGGACGGCTGGCGACATGAGATCGTGTTCGAAGGGTTTCCGAGCGCCGATCCCAAGGTCAAGTATCCGGTGTGTGTCGACGGGAAGCGAGCCTGCCCACCGGAAGACTGCGGCGGGCCGTGGGGCTACGTTGAGTACCTCGCCGCCGTTACCGATCCGAAGCACGAACAGCACGACGACGTGTTGGAGTGGAGAGGACCGTTCGACCCCGAAGCCTTCGATGCCGAGAAGGCGACCACGGCGATGAGGGGAGTGGAGTGAGATCTCGGTAGCGGCACGGACGATCGGTCAGATGGAACGATCGAGAGGAGGGGCGGACGTTCCTGCACGCCGTGCTTCAATCCCCCACTGGCGTCGCCGCGCCGTGCGGCGGGGCCGCCAGAAGGCTCCCTGGCGCCGAGCACGGACGGTATGGGAGCTCCCCCCCGCGGCGATCTACGGCCGTTGGAATGCGGCCCGTCCAGTTATGGGGGCGCGCGTCGTCCCCGTCGGGTCCCACCCCTTGCGGGGCAGGCACTCTTGTCGTCCGTTGGACGAGGTGCAAGCAGGTGGAGTGACGGGGTCTGCCGGACTACAATTGGGGTGCTGCACACAAGATCGCAACGAATCGCCGCGAAAGGGTAACTGATGCGACCGTTCCGACGGTTCCTCCCTTGGCTCTGCTGCCTCCTCGTCGCCGCCGGGTTCGGGGCCGGTGTATTGAACCTGGTGGAAGGGTTCAGTCGCGCGGACGAAACGGCCGATGGGGGCGATTACGGTCCGGACGGCAACCTCTCGGACGACGAGATCGCCGCCATGGCGGGCACGGTCGGCGACGAGACCTTCGGCCCGAGCGACCACTTCGGCAGGAGAATCCGAGAGGCCCTCGAGCGGGACCCGGTGGCCCGAAACGGAGTGCGCGCCACCCACACGAACGCAAGCTACGGAGACCACCCCCGCAACGTCTTCGACATCTGGATCGCCGAGTCCGACGTGCCCGCGCCGCTGGTCGTCTTTATCCATGGCGGGGGGTTCCGCCGCGGGGACAAGTCGCTGCTGTACGATTCGAGGGTCCTCGTCGAGCTTCTCGACGCGGGGGTCTCTGTGGCGGGCATCAACTACCGGTTCAGCCACCAGGCCCCCGACGGGATCCTGGGAAGCCTCAACGATGCGGCGCGCTTCGTGCAGTTCATCCGCTTTCACGCCGAGACGTATCACGTCGACAAGTCCCGCATCGCCTGCTACGGCGGATCGGCGGGCGGGGCGGCATCGCTGTGGCTGGCTTTTCGCGAGGACATGGCGGACCCCGCCGCCGGCGACCCGATCGCCCGGGAATCGACCCGCCTGACCTGCGCCGGGGCGATGGCGACCCCCTCGACGCTCGACTTGCTCCGGTGGACCGACATCCTCGGCATCAGCCGCGCGCAGGCGGTCACCACCGCCGGCCATTTCGGCGCCGACGGCAAAGCGGAGCTGCTCTCGGAGCGGGGCGTTCGGCAGCGGGCGGAGGTCGACCTTATGGCGCTCATGTCGGCCGACGACCCGCCGGTCTTCATCCACAACAACGACCCGGGCGGGCCGCCAACGGGAATCGGCCACATGGCCCATCACCCCAACCATGCCAAGGCCCTGAAACGGCGCGCGGACGAACTGGGCGTCGCGGCCGTGGTGTTCGCGCCGCGCATCGGCCTGGTCGATCCTTCCGGAGAGGATCTGGTCTCCTTCCTCACCCGCCATCTTCAGCCTGGGGCGGGAAGAGCAGGGGGAACCGCTCGGCCGCAGTGACCTCTTCCGAGAGCCGGGCGACGGTCGCCTCGTAACGGGGATCGCCGTAGGCATGGGCGGCACGGCGATAGTACGACCAGCAGCGAATGGTAGGAATAAAGGCGCAATAGAGGATCGACAAGATTGTCGGTCAGCTCAAGAACCTGCTCAAGGGGTTCAGCGACGATGAAACCGGCCCCGGCGAAGGCGGAGCTGATCAGGATGGCATCCGGCTCGTGCTCCGCCAGGCGGTCGACCTGCGCCTCCACCATGGCGGTGAACCGTTCCAGCAGCCGGCAGCAGGTTTCCGGCGTTTCGAGCAGGACCAAGAGGGCGTTCTGATAGCCGAAGAGCTCCAGCAGGTGAGTGAAGGGCGAGAAGACCTCCGCGTGCACCGATGCCTCGGGACAGAGCGCTCGGGCGGCGCGGAGGCTTGCGGTGAACCACTCGGGATAGGCGGCGGGGTCCGCCAGGTCGGCGTCGCCGGGGATATCCCAGAGACCGGGGGCGTGCCAGGTGTTCCAGACGTACCCGGCGAGGCGGTACGTCGCCGGATCGTCCACGTCGACGCTCGAGTAATCGGCTCGGGGTAATGCGCGGCCGCCGGCGGCGAACGCATGGAGATTGTCGTCCGGGGGGACGCGGGTTTGCAGGCCGGACCTCCAGGTGAGCTGCCGGCCGGCGGCGGTCACCTCTTCCGAGGCCAGGTAGTCGCGCCAATGGGCCGGACGTCCCGGCACGTTGACGAGGATGCCGTCGAACCCGTACCGGGTGCGAAGCGCATTGAGCACAGCGGCGAAGGTCTCGCTGTCGAACCAGATATCGACCGGATCGAAACCGCTGAAGAGGAAATAGTGGCCCAGCGCCAGTTAGCACATGACGGGAACCCGATCGGGCACCTTGTGCGCCATGGCGGCCCGCACCCGCTCGCGGCTGGTCAGGCGATTCATCGCGTTTGCGGAGGGCATCATCCTGTCTCCGGGAGGTAAGCGGGTAGGACCACGCCCGCCGGCGGCCGCCAGGGGCCGAGACACTGGGCGAAGTGGATCTCGCAGTTCCTCGCTCCCCAGGTGTAGGCCTGCTGGACCAGGGGTGTGCTGTCGACCGGCAGGACGAAGATGGGATGTCGCCCCCGCTGCCGATTGAGCTCGGCCAGCAGCAGGGCTGCGGCCTCTCGGGGAGTCCGCATGACGCCGGGTCCGATCATGTTGATGCCCCGGTGTGCCGAGGAGACGAGGAAACCGTCCAGCCCGCCGCGGGGGCCCTCGGCGACCGAGACGTGCCAGAAACCCTCGCGGTTTTCGAGGAAGTGGCGGAAGTCCTTGTCGCGGCAGATGCCGACCAGCTCCATCTCCAGGTCCGTCATCGCCTCGACGTCCCCGGGCGTGGCTTCACGGACGGCGTCGGCATTGGGCACCGTATGGTCCAGCCCCTCGGGCGGCACATCGATCACCATGTCCTGGAATGCCGCTCGCGGCACGAAGCCCGCCCGCGTGTAGAGGGAATAGGAGTCGAGGTTCATCGCACTGGAGACCAGCCGCAGGGGTTTCTGCTCGCGATCGGCCCAGGCGACGACGGAATCCAGCAGCTCGCGTCCCACACCGCATCCGAAGTGGTTCGGATGGACGTTCATGATCCCCAGCGAAATGTGTGTGGCGCGGGGATGGACGAAGCAGGAGCCCGCCAGCCGACCGCTGTGCCGGCTCACGGCCACCAACCCGCACCCGGGGTCGAGGGCCTCGTAGACGTCGAAGAAGACGTCGGCATCCACCGACCGGGAGAAGAAGGGGCCGTGCCCGTGGACCCGATACCAGAAGTTCGTGGAGACGCAGATCAGCTCGGCGACTTCCAGGCGATCGGCAGCCTGCATCGGCCGGATCTCAATGGAATCCATCGGAGATCTTCCTTGGGGGGTTGGAAAACATCGTCGGCAACGTCTCGCCGCCGGTCGCCTTACGGACCGAACACAATCTCGCGGATGATCAGCCAGAAGTGCTGGGGGGCCTCGACGCGGAGCCTGATCGCCTGGATCTTCTCCGCAGGCAGCGCCGCGCGCACGTGGGCGGAATCGAGCTTCGCCACCGGCGTCCAGCTTCCATCGGCCAACTGCGCCTCCAGCACCCCGTCGTGGATGTACTCCTGCCGGTAGCGGTCCGTCCCCAGCAGGATCGTCACCTGTTCGAGCTCCGCGGGCTCGTCGAGCACAAGGGCGAAATGGTCGCCCGGCTCGAGTCCGCGGTCCGACCAGTAGAAGGTCTCTTCGTTGCCGTCGAAGGCGAACTCCCGGTAGTAGTCCTGCCAGTGGCCCAGCGACGACTCGATCCGCGCGGGCCGGGCGAGCTGCTCGGGGTGGGCCCAGAGTTGAAGGCCCACTTCGGACGCCGGCGGGAGAGGTATGCCCTCGAGCGCCGCCTGCCGCGCGGAAGCCAGGCCCTCCAGGAACTCTTTCTGCCGGGCAATCACCCGCTCGTACCGCGCCAGCGACCAGGAGAGGCCGTAGGGCTTGTTCTCCCGCTTCCAAAGCACCTGCCACCGGTCGCGTAGGTCGCGATAGGCCGCGGCCGTTCGCTCGGTGAGGGCGGCGGCGTGCGCGACCCGCTCCGCGGCCTCCTCGCCGCTGGCCTGCCGGGCCTCCTGGTAGGCGAGCGCCGCCTCCAGCCGGTCGATCTGCCCCTGGTAGTACTGCGTAAGCCGCCGCGCGCCGAAGAGGACCGGGTCGAGAAGATCGGCGTCGGCGGTGGCACCCTGGCGGCACCGCTCGAGATGCTCGACGGCCTCGCGCAGCACGGCAAGGCACGCCTCCGCGGGCGCCCGCACGTCCTCGCGGACCATGCCGGTAGGTGCCTCCCAGAATGTGCCGTTCATCATGCCGCAGAACCGGCTGTCGGAGAGGAGGTGGATGGCGCGGCCGAAATCGTCGCCCGGTTCGCCGAAGAGCACGGCGCCGATCCGCCGGTCGAAGTCTTCCTGGGTGGTCTGCGAGGCGTTCCAGGCGCACTCGGCGCCCCAGGCGAAGCCGTACCAGTTGGGCGCGTTGAGGTTCTCGCCGTCGTCGTCCCAGGAGGTGTTGAGCATGCCCACGGCGCCGTGCTTCGCCCCATCGCGGACGAAATGCTGGATGTTCGTCACGGTGCGGCGGAAGTCGGGCAGGACACGGCTCCAGTTGTTCACGCCCGGGCAGACGAAGAACTCGAAGCCCGACTCCGCGAAGGGGACGATCTGGTCTTCGAAGCTCTCGCGGGCGTCGTAGCCCCAGGTGAGCATGATCACGTCGGGGGGGATCTGGTCGAGCTTGTCGGGATGCTCCAGAATGATGTCGCCCCACATCATCATCCGCTTGCCATATTTCCCGTGCACCAACTCGTGGACTCTCTGGATGTGCCGCACGTAGACGCCCCCCGGGCCGATCTCGGCAGCCAGTTCCTTCGATGGGCCGGTGACGCCCAGGCCCCAGGTCTCGTCGCAGCAGACGTTGAACATCTCGAAAGGGAGCAGGGGGAGCACCTCGGAGTAGAGGTCGTCGAGCAGTTGGTACGTCCCCTCGTGGACCGGGGAGAGGGTACGGTGGTCTTCCTTGAGGTGGGCATACTCGGGAAGGGCCAGGATGCGGTGCATGTGGGCGAAGGACTGCTGGTTGCCCAGGATCTCCACCCCCAGCGGCCGGCCGTGCTCGACCAGCGCGG
>SLBP01000183.1:0-10915 GCA_007126245.1 Planctomycetales bacterium | reverse complement strand
GCGGTGCTGCTGCTGCTGGTCGTCCTCGGCCTCATGACGGCGCAGGTGACCAGCCGGTTTCTCGGGGCGCCCCTCGCCTGGTCCGAAGAGGTGGCCCGCTTTGCCTTCATTTGGCTGGCCTTCGTGTCGGCGGCCTTCGTGGCCGGTGAAGGGCGGCACCTGGCCGTCGACCTCGCGGCGCCGCTGGTGGGGCGCCGCGGGCGGGTCATTCTCGAACTCGTCGGCGCGGCGGTGGTGGTGACGGCGTGCGCGATGCTGCTGCATCCGCAGGCGTTGTCGTTCATCGCCGGGATGGCGGCCGTGCGCTCGCCGAGCGCGGACATCCCCATGGCATTGTGGTATCTGGCCGGGGGGGTGGGCGTTGGCCTGATCGCCCTCCATGCCGCGGCGGGAGCCGTCTACGCCCTGGCTCGCGGTGCGCCGCTCTGGGCCGCTGCCGAAGCGGACGTGCAGGATGGGACCGACGACGCGGGGACCGCGCCATGACCCTTGCCTGGCTGGTGGCGGCCGTGGTGCTCCTCCTGCTGTTGCGTGTGCCGGTGGCCTTTGCCCTCTTGCTCCCCTCGCTGTTCTACGTGATCGCCGCCGAGGGGATCAGCCTGGGCGTGGCCCTGCAGCGGGTGGTGATCGGGCTGAACAGCTTTCCCATCCTCGCCGTGCCGCTTTTCATCATGACCGGCTACCTGGCCAACGCCGCGGGCGTGGCCGAGCGGCTCTTCCGGTTCCTCACCGCGCTCTTCGGGCCGGTGCGGGGGAGCCTGGGCTACGTCAACGTGGTCAGCAGCGTGGTCTTCTCCTGGATGAGCGGCGCCGCGATCGCCGACGCCGCCGGGCTGGGGGCGGTCCTCGTTCCCGCGATGCGCAAGCGGGGCTTCCGCGAATCGTTCGCGCTCGGCCTCACGGGGGCTTCGTCGATGATCGGGCCGGTGATGCCCCCGAGCATCCCCGCCATCGTCTACGCGGTGACCGCCTCGGTCTCCGTGGGCGCCCTCTTCTCCGCGGGGGTGCTGCCGGCGCTCCTCCTGGCAGGCATCCTCTGCCTGTACGTATGCCTTTACGTCTCTCGCCACCCGGAGCTGAAGGCCGAACCGGCCGGCGAACTGCGACTGCTGGGGGCAACGGTAGCAGCTCTGCCGGTGCTGGGCACCCCGGTGATTATCCTGGGCGGCATCCTCGGCGGCGTCTTCACGCCCACCGAGGCCGCGGCCGTGGCGGTGGTTTACATGCTTGTTCTGGGGCTCGCCTACCGCTCGCTCACCCTGCCGGCCCTCCATCAGGTCCTGCTGAAGACGGCGCGGACCACCGGCTCGATCATGCTCATCGTGGCGGCCGCCAACCTCTTCGGCTGGGTCACCGCGCGCGAGCAGGCCCCACAGCTCGTCACCGCGGGAATGCTCGCCTTGACGGACAATCCCCTCGTGTTTCTCCTCCTCTTGAACGTCGTGCTGCTGGTGGTAGGAATGCTCCTCGAACCCGTCTCGGCACTCTTGATCACGGTCCCGGTGCTCACGCCGGCGGCCATCCACTTCGGGATCGATCCGCTCCACCTGGGAGTGGTGATGATCCTCAATCTGGTCCTCGGCCTGCTCACCCCTCCGGTGGGGCTGGTCCTCTACGTCCTCGGTGCCGTCTCCGGGGCCCCTTTCGCGCAGGTGGTGCGTGGCGTCTTGCCCTTCTTGGCGGTATTATTTCTAGTATTGCTGTTGGTAACCTATGTGCCCGACGTAAGCCTCCTCCTGCCGCGGATGGTCGGTCTCCGCTGAGCCGACCCCCCATCGAGGACATGCCCGCTCGCCCCGGAAAGGGCGAGCTCGCTCATGCCCTGCTAACCTTCCGGGGTAAGAATAACATCTGCGGCGACCGGCTTTTCCCGCCTTGCGAGCGGGGTTGGCCGTTTCGCGGCGGCTTCGATTCCACGCCGGACCTCAACACCTCTGGAGCCGATCATGCTGCAGATTCGCTTCTGGCCGTTCCCGATCCTCCTGATTGCCTCGCTGGCCACCGTCGCCGGCGCCGCCACCGCGGCGGAGGCGACCGCCGCAAGCCCCCTGCCGGCGGCCCCAGAGGCCGTTGCCGCGGAAGTGTCCCCTTCGCCGGCGGCGCCCGAGGCGAAGAACGTGATCCTCATGATCAGCGACGGCGCCGGCTTCAACGCCTTCCACGCCGCCAGCTATTACGAGCACGGCGAGCTGGGGCGGCAGCCGTACGACGACTGGCCGGTCCACTTCGGCATGACCACCTACATGATCCGCTCCCCGGAGTCCCTCGAGGCCCTGGCCGCCGGCGAGGTGGTCGGCTACGACCCCGAGGCGATGTGGGAGCGTTTCGAATACGTCACTTCCGGAACGGAACACACCGCGGTCACCGACTCCGCCGCGGCTGCCACGGCGCTCTACACCGGGGTGAAGACGACCGACGGGCGGATGGCGATGGACGCCACGGGCACGCCGCTGACGACGATTGCCGAGATTGCCCACGGGCTGGGCAAGGCCACGGGAACGCTCGCCTCCGTCCAGGCCAGCCACGCCACCCCGGGTGCCGTCTGGGCCCACAACGAGAGCCGGCAGAACTACGCGGAAATCTTCAACTCGATGCTCTTCGAGAGCGGCCTGAACGTGATCATGGGCGCCGGCCATCCCGATTTTGACAACAACGCCCGACCAGCCGAAGAAAAGGATTTCGATTTCGTAGGCGGCGAAGAGACTTGGGAGGCCCTGACCGGCTCGGAAGAGGTTGCCGGAGCCGCCGTCATCGACCGTCTCGCGGACTTCGAGGCCCTGGCCGCCGGCGACCTGCCCGCCGGGCTCGACGCCCTTCCCGAGCGCGTCGTGGGAATCCCCCGCGTACGCACCACGATCCAGTATCGCCGCGACGGCAGCGACATGCATCCGGCGGACCCCTTCAACGAAGGTGTTCCCTCGCTGGTCACCATGACCCGCGCCGCCCTGGCAGTCCTCGACCAGAATCCCGAGGGCTATTTCGTGATGATCGAAGGTGGTGCGGTCGACTGGGCGAACCACGACAGCAACCTCCCGCGGATGATCGAGGAGCAGGTGGACTTCAACCAGTCCGTGGCAGCGGTGGTCGAATGGGTCGAGGCCCACAGCAGTTGGGACGAGACGCTCGTGATCGTCACCTCGGACCACGAGTGCGGGATGCTCTGGGGGCCGGGCACCTTTACGGACGTCAGCGGCGACGGCCGCTTCGATCCCGAGACCGACGCGTTCCACGGTCACCAGCCGATCGAGAACCGCGGCCGGGGGGTCGTCCCCGGTGGGCAGTACGCCTCCGGCGGCCACACGAACGCCCTCGTCCCCCTCTGGGCCAAGGGTCCGGGTGCGGAACGGTTCGCGGCACACGTCCGCGGCGTCGACGCGAAGGCGGGAGAATTCTGGGGGTTCTCCGGCGCCTACGTGGACATCACCGACGTCTTCCACGTCATGCACGCCGCCATCGGCGCCCCGGCGGCCGCGCTTGCCGATACGACTTCGCCCGCCACGCCGGCTACCCCCTGACCTGCTCGGCCAAACGGTTATGATTGCCATCGTCGATTACGGAATGGGGAACCTCCGCAGCGTGCAGAAGGCCTTTGAGCGGGTCGGTTACGCCGCCGAGATCACCGCCGATGCCCAGCAGTTGGCCGAGGCCGCCAAGGTCGTGCTTCCCGGCGTGGGGGCCTTCGAGGACGCCATCGCCGAGCTGCGGCGGCTGGGCCTGGCCGAGCCGATCCGCGAGGCGATCGATGCGGGCAAGCCGTTCCTGGGCATCTGCCTGGGGCTGCAACTGCTCTTCGACGCCAGCTACGAGAACGGGCGGCACGAGGGCCTGGGGGTCATCCCGGGCGAGGTGGTGCGGTTTGATCTGCCCGCGAGCTATTCCGTCCCCCACATGGGCTGGAATCAGCTCCGTGTCCGCCGCCGCCCCCCGATCCTCGAAGGGCTGGAGGACGAGACGTACGTGTATTTCGTCCATTCGTACTACGTAGTGCCCCATGGCGAGGAGTTTGTGGCCACCGAGACCGACTATGGTGGGCCCTTCAGCTCGATGATCTGGCGCGAAAACCTCTTCGCGACCCAGTTCCATCCCGAGAAGAGTCAAGCCGAAGGGCTGCGGATTCTGAAGAATTTCGCCGAGCTCTCGTGGTCTGTTTAACTCCGAGTTCACCAGGAGTGGGTGGCACGCTCGGTCGTGAACCCGTTTGGAAAAGATCCGTCGATTGGAGTGGTTAGGGAACGGAGGACGCAAAGGAGCGAATTCGGAAGGAAAGGACCGGCAACGCGCGCCCTCTCCTTCTCCCCTTCCCCTTCCCCGTTTCCTCTGTTTCCTCCTGTTCAAAAAAAAGAACGACAAGAGAGCGGGCGCCGTGCCCACCTTTCTGGAACTGGACAGACCACTAGCCCGAGCGCCCGAGCCGCCGCACGGCGGGCGGGTTGCAGGGGGCGGCCCGGTGTGGCATATTGTCGGTTTCGCTTCGGTCCCAGGGAGCTACCTCGGAGGGCGCTGCGCGTGGAGGTCTGGCCGGCAATTGACATCCGCGGGGGGAAATGTGTCCGTCTCCAGCAGGGAGACTACCGCCGTGAGACGGTTTTTGCCGACGATCCGGTGGCCATGGCCCGGCACTGGGTGGGCCTTGGCGCCGAATGCCTCCATCTGGTGGACTTGGACGGGGCACGAGAGGGCCAAGTGGTCAACCTTCCGGCGATCCGCGGGATTGTCGAGGCGGTGGACGTGCGGTGCGAGCTCGGCGGGGGCATCCGCAGCGAGGAGACGATCGCCACTCTCTTCGATATGGGGTTGGAGCGGCTGGTGGTGGGGACGCTGGCGATCACCGAGCCGGAGTGGTTTTCGCGGATGTGCCGCCGTTTCCCGGGGAAGCTGGTCCTGGGAATCGACGCCCGCGACGGCATGGTGGCTACCGACGGCTGGCAGCAGACGAGCCGTGTGGAGGCGATCGAGTTGGCCCGCCGGTTTTCGGGTGAGCCGATCGCGGCGGTGATCTATACGGACATCGCCACCGACGGGATGCTCACCGGCCCGAACGTGGACGCGATGGCGCGGATGCGCCGGTCGGTGGATGTCCCCGTGGTGGCCTCGGGGGGGGTGGCGCGGGCCGACGACGTAACCCGCCTGGCGGCGGTGTCCATGGCGGGGTGCATCGTCGGCCGGGCGCTCTACGAGGGGACGCTGACTCTACCGGAGGCCCTCGCTGCCGCGGGGGCGACGTAGTCCGCCACTGAGTGGCGGATACTCAAAGGGAACAACGGATCCACGGGGACGGCAGGCGGCCTGCGGGCCCCGGCGGCGATTGAAGGAAGGCGTGCTATGGCGAAATACCAGGTCGGCGACATCCGCAACATCGCGTTCTGCGGCCACGGGTCGTGCGGCAAGACGACGCTCGTCGATGCGATGCTCACTTCCACCGGTACGGTCAACCGCGCGGCGAGCGTCGACGACGGCACGAGCATCTGCGACTTCGACGAGGAGGAGAAGAGCCACCGCTATTCCGTCGAGGCCAGCGTGGTCCACTTCTCCCACGGCGGCAGGGAGTTCCACTGCATCGACACGCCGGGCTACGCCGAATTCATCGGCCAGGCCATCGGGGCACTGCGCGGCGTGGATACGGCGGCGATCGTGATCAACGCCCAGTCGGGCATCGAGGTCAATACCCGGCGAGTCTTCGCCGAGGCGGAGAAGGCCGGGGTCGGCCGGGTGATCGTGATCAACAAGATGGACGGCGAGAACGTCGACTACCCCGCGCTTCTGAAGGACATCCAGAATCTATTCGGCATGGCCTGTGTGCCCTTGAACGTGCCCCTGGGGCACGGCCAGGAGTTCCGCGGCGTCGCCAGCACACTGAAGGTGCCCGCGGATACCGCCGGAGCCCTCCTCGATCCGGCGGAGATCCATGAGCCGCTCATCGAGTCGATCATCGAGGTCGACGAGGCGGTCATGGAGCGGTACTTCGAGGGGCAGCAGCCCACCGAGGAGGAGCTGTGGCGGCTCATCGTCGAGGCCGTCTCGGCGGGGACGCTCATCCCGGTGCTCGCCGTCTCGGCGAAGACGGGCGCGGGGCTGCCGGAACTGCTCGACGCCCTCGCCCTCTGCGGCCTCCCGCCGGCGGCCGTGAAACGCACGGCCCGCAACGCCGCCGGCGAGGAGGTGGAGCTCGGCGCCGACCCCTCGGGCCCCCTGGCGGCCCAGGTCTTCAAGACCCGCATCGACCCCTTCGTGCAGAAGCTCTCCTTCATCCGCGTCTTTTCGGGCACGCTCGAGAAGGACGAGACCATCGACGCCGAAGGGGTGCGCAAGGGCGTAAAGATCCCCCAACTCTTCCGCGTGCAGGCCTCGGAGACCGAACCGGTGGACGCGGCCGGACCGGGCGACATCGTGGCCGCAGCCAAGATCGACGAGCTCAAGACGGGGACCTCGATGGGGGAGCTTACCCTGCCGCCCATTCCTTTCCCCACGCCCATGGTGGGTCTGGCCATCAGCCCCAAGAGCCGCGGCGACGAGGGCAAGCTCTCCGGAGCCCTGGCCAAGATCGCCCAGGAAGACCCCACCTTCCGCATCGACCGCGATCAGCAGACCAAGGAGATGGTGATCACCGGGATGAGCGAACTGCACCTCACGGTCATCCAGGAGCGGCTCAAGCGCCGCGACAAGGTCGAGGTCGACACCAAGGAGCCGAAGATCCCCTACCGCGAGACGATCCAGGCGGCGGCCGAGGGGAGCTACCGCCACAAGAAGCAGACCGGCGGCCGCGGGCAGTTCGGCGAGGTCCACATCCGCATGTTCCCGCTGCCGAAAGACGTGGACATCGAGCAGTGGGCCACCAAGGAGCGCTTCGCCTCGATGCGCGAGTACCACTACGACCCGGAGGCGAATTTCCTCTGGGTGGACTCCGTGGTCGGCGGCACCATCCCCAGCAACTTCCTTCCCGCCGTGGAGAAGGGCTTCAAGGAGCGCATGAACCGCGGGGTGATCGCCGGGTACCGGGTGCAGAACGTCGCCGTGGAGGTCCATTTCGGCAAGCACCACCCGGTCGACAGTTCGGAGACGGCCTTCAAGACCGCCGGCTCGATGGTCTTCCGCAACGTCTTCCAGCAGGCCAAGCCGGGGCTGCTGGAGCCCATCGTGCGCATGGAGGTCACCATCCCCGCCGACAAGGTGGGCGACATCAACAGCGACATGTCGGGCCGCCGCGGGCGGGTGCTGGGCATGGACTCGGCCGGCGGCGACATGCAGACGATCACCGCCGAGGTCCCCCTCGCCGAGGTCACCACCTACGCCCGCAGCCTCTCCAGCATCACCGGCGGCCAGGGGAGCTACACCATGGAGTTCAGCCATTACGAGGTGGTGCCGGGCAACGTCCAGAAGGAGATCATCGACAGGGCCCAGCTGGAGGAAGAAGAGGAGGACTGATCGCGGCCCGTCCGGGAACCGCTGGGCAGTGCGTGGCTGAGAGCGGCCTTGAGGGCGGGTCCGTCAGCGACTAAGGGGGGGTGGGCGATCGGGTTTGCAAAATAATTCTATATTGCAAGTATGATTCCCCGCCGCCTCACCGCCGTCCTCCGCCGCCGCCTCGCCGCCAATCCCGCCGTGGCTCTGGTGGGACCTCGGCAGTGCGGAAAGACCATTTCCGCAGCTCAGCCGGCTACGAAATCGACCTGGTCTTGGACTTCGGCGTCCGCCGGTGGGCCATCGAGTTCAAGCTGACCACGGATCCGCAGCCCCAGGACCTGGCGAGGCTGAACCGGGCGGCCGATCTCATCGAGGCCGAGCACCGCTTCCTCGTCTCGCAAGTCGGCGAGACGGTCGCCGCGGGGACTCGGGTGTCGTGCAATCTCCCCTGGCTGCTCGGGCACATCGAGACGACATTCGCCTGAGTGCCGCCGCGCCCCGCCATCTCCGCCTCTCTCCCCAAACGGCCCAGGTGCTATACTGGAAGGATGAACATCTTCAGGTCACCCTGCCGTGGCGGCGGTCGGCGGGCCGCGCTTCCGGGAGGCAGGCTGCAGGCTCCCGCTGGCCCCAATCGTGACGCACCCTATCGTGGCGGACCGGGAGGTCCGCCCTGCAGGGGGCGCAGGCCCCCGCCGGCCCCGACCGTGACGCACACTCTGTCGAGCACTTCGCGCCGTTCCCTCGCTGCGCCCCCGGCGGCGTTGGCGCCGCGCCGCGCTCCCTGTGCAGCCGGCGCCTTGCGCGGCGGAATGTGGCGGTGGCTCGCCGTCGCCCTGGCGATCTGGTGCGCCCAGACCGCAGTAGTCCATGCCGACGCCTTCCAGCAGGCGGTCGACGAGGCGCGGACGGCCTACGGTGAGCGGCTGGAAGAGCTTGCCCGCTGGTGCGACGCCCAAGGCCTGAGCCAGGAGGCCGGCCGCACGCGCGACTGGATTCCCCGGCGCGATCCCAACCTGATCACCGTCCCCGCCCTGCCGGCCGAGACCGACGTCCTGGCGGCGCCCGCCGGCCTGCCGCCGGACGTTGCCGAGTGGCACGGGCGGTTCACGGCGCTGCGGCAGACGCAGGCGCGCGAGTTCTACGCGTTGTCGCGGCGGGCCATCCGCGCCGGGCGGCCGTCGGCTGCCATGGGGCTGCTGCTGGCGGCGGCACGGGAGAACCCCGACGATGCCGGGATCCGCCGCGCCTTGGGACAGCAGTCCTTCCGCGGCCAATGGTGCACCCCCTACGAGCTCCGCCGGCGGCGGGCGGGGTACGTGTGGGATGCCCGCTTCGGCTGGCTGCCCGAAGCGCATCTGCCCCGTTACGAGAGAGGGGAGCGCCTCGTCGGCAACCGCTGGGTCCCGGCCGACGAGGAAGCCCGCCTCCGCCGCGACATCCGGCGGGGCTGGGTCGTCGAGACGGAACACTTCTCGATCCGCACCAACCACAGTCTCGAAGCCGGGGCGGCCCTGGCCGCCGACCTCGAGGCCTTCTATCGCGTCTGGCAGCAGTTGTTCATCGGCTTCCGCACCTCGCCGGCCGAGATCATGGCGAGGCTCGACGGCCGCGCCCGTGCCCGCACCGCCGAGCCTCCCCGCCACCAGGTCGTCCTCTTCCGCGACCACGACGATTACGTCGCCGCACTGAGGCCGACGTTCGGTAACGTGGAGCAGTCGGTGGGCATGTACTGGGACACGGCGCGGCGAGCCTACTTTTTCGTCGGGGAGGAAGAGCAGCGGCGGACGACCTTCCACGAGGCGACCCACCAGTTGTTTGCCGAGGCGCGCCCCGCAGTCAGGGGGGTCGGCCAGGGGGGCAATTTCTGGATCGTCGAGGGAATCGCCTTGTACATGGAGTCCTTCCGCGAGGAGAACGGCTTCTGGGTCCTCGGCGGCTTCGACGATCTCCGCATGCGAGCCGCCCGCTACCGCCTGCTCGAGGACGACTTCTACGTCCCCTTGGCCGAGTTGGTCACCTACACCGCCGCCGACGTCCAGGGAGACCCACGCATCGCCACGCTCTACAGCCAGTTCGCCGGTTTGACCCACTTCCTCATCCACGGCGACGGCGGCCGCTATCGCGAGGCCCTCGTCGAGTACCTCTCGGCCGTCTACGGCGGGCGGGACACATCAGAGACCCTCGCGCAACTGACGGGCACTCCTTACGACGAGCTCGACCGCCAGTACCGCGAGTACATGGCGCGCGGCACCGCGACCGCAGCGACCGAGTAGGCGGCAACTCCCGCGCGGAAGCCCCTCAGGCAGGAAGCGTTTGCGTTCCTCCTCGTTTTCCGGCGGCTCTTTCTCCTGTCCTTGCACCTCCTCCCCCGTCTTTTTTTCAGCGAAGGTTGTGCGCTGCGGACGGGGAGTTCAGAATGGCAAGGTGTTGCGCGGGGGCGCATCCCAAGCCTCCACCAGCCCGAGCAAAGCAACCGACCCCCAGGAGACCGTCCATGCACCATTGGCTCCCTCGGCCGGCGGCGGCCGTATGCCTCGCGGCATGCCTGCTGATTGCGATCTGCCCACCCATGCGCGCCGCGGCCGACGACTGGGTCCGCGCCTCCTCGGTGCATCCCGGTCCCTATTCGGCGCATTATGCCCTGGACGGCGACCGCAGCACGCGGTGGGCGAGCCGGAGCTTCTCCGGCGGGTCGGAGTGGCTCGCCGTCGACTTCGGCCACGTCGTGCCGATCGAGGAGGTGGTCATCCACTGGGAGCACGCCTTTGCCCGCCGCTACCGTCTGGAGGTCTCCGAGGACGGCACGCACTGGGAGACGATTTCCGAGCAGGAAGAGGGCCAGGGGGGGACGGAGCGGATCGGCGGGCTGACCGGTCGCGGCCGCTACCTGCGGGTCTACTGCCTGGAGCCCTCCGGACACGGCCTCGTCTCCATCTGGGAGATCGAATTCCCGAGCGGAGCGGCCGGGGAGGCCTTGGCCGCCGTCCACCGCCGGGCCGAGGAAGCTCGCCGCCAGGCCGAGCGCGCGGCGCGTGAGGAGTTCGCCGCAGAGCTCGCCGAGCACGGCGTCCGCTGGATCGTCTTCGCCGTGCGCCAGCCGGGCAAGGACAGCCACTGGTACGCCAATTTCGGCTACTTCGCCGACAGCGTCGACCGCCTCACCTACGGCGACGGCGGCCGGCTCGACGTCCTCGACCTGGTCAGCGGCGAAATCACCACCCTGCTCGACGATCCCGAAGGAGGCGTCCGCGACCCCGTAGTCCACTACGACGCCGAGAAGATCCTCTTCTCCTACCGCCCCGGCGGCACCCGCTATTACCATCTCTACGAGATCGGCGTCGACGGCTCGAACCTCACGCAACTGACCGACGGTCCCTACGACGACATCGAGCCCTGCTACCTGCCCGACGGCTCGATCATGTTCATCTCCAGCCGCTGCCGGCGCTGGGTGCAGTGCTGGCTGACACACGTGGGGGTCCTCTACCGTTGCGACGCCGACGGTTCGAACATC
>SLBP01000008.1:0-10952 GCA_007126245.1 Planctomycetales bacterium | reverse complement strand
CCCGGGAGTCGCCCGCCTCGGGGGCGGCATCCTGCTGACTTCCGCCCGCTGCGTCGGAGAGGTCGCCGTCGCCCACATCGGCGGCGGGGTCGCCCGGTTCCCCGGCGGGTGCCTTGTGAGCAGCGGCGTCCCCTTCGGGCGCCGTGGGCTTCTCGCCGGGCGGTTTCCCTTCGGCGGCCTCCTCCGAGGAGGCGCCGCCGCCGTCACCCTTTGCGGCCGCGTCTTTTACCTTGGGCGGGGCTTGGGCGGTGTGGGCGGCATCCTCCTCCGCTGCCACGGATTCGGCGTTGGCGTCCGCGTCCCCTTCGTCGGCCAGGGCCTGAGGCGGCGTCTGGGGGACCGCGAGCGCCGCCTCGTCCGTTTCCGAGTCTCGCTCCCCCTCACCCGCGGCTTCTTCGACCGTATCGCCCTTCTTTTTGTCGGATTTGCCGGACCCCTGGCCGCGTCGTTCGTTCTCCTCCCCGGATGCCGCCGCGGCTGCCCCCTCGGGCCCGGCCGGAGCCTGCGCATCGCGCCGGGATTCGTCGGCTCCCCCCTCCGACTCCCGCTGCGTTTCGCCCCGCTCCGTTCGGCTCTCCGACCGTTTTTCGGCAGTCGCCCCGGATCGTGGGGGATCGCCGTTCCCCGAGGCGGCGGGTTGCTGGGGCGCGGTGGTGCGGCGGGCGGCTTCGCCGACGTAGCGGAAGACCTCGTCGAAGGCGACCAGGGGGCCCGCAAGCGGACGGGCGGTCGCGCGCCAGTACGGCATCGGCGGGGCGCCGGCGCGGCGCTGCGGGGCCAGCGGCGAATCGGAATTCAGTTGCGTCATCGTCCGTGCCTCTCTGCAATGCGGCTATCCGGGGAGCGGATCGCGAACGTCCCAGTAAATGCGGCCACGGGTGGGGCGGACTCCGGGCGGCAGCACGCCACCGCGTTCCCGGCGGAGGGGCCAAGGCATTCTCCCGTCTTCCGGCGCGCGCTTCGCGTCATTGGTAGTTCCCTTGCTTCTCGTCCTCGGTGGTCTCTCGGCTTGAGCTTTCCGTCAGCGTTCGAGGGCCTCGCGCGCGCCGTCGACGAGTTCGGCCTCGGGCAGGCCCTCGCGGAGGCGGCGGAGGACTTCGCCGAGCTGCTCCGCTTCCTCGGGAGTGCGGAACTCGGCGGCGATTCTTGCCCGCGCCACGTCGGGCATCTCGGCGAAGAGGAGCACCACCTCATCGAGCTCCCCCTCCTCGAGCATGAGGATCACCTGCTCCTTTGCCTGCCGGGGCCGCATCCGCATCAGCCAGGTGCGGATCTCATCGCGCCGCTCGGCAGCCAGCCCTTCGCGGACCTCGGCCAACTCGGTCTCGAAACCCGTACGGACCTGGCGGAGGCGGCGGGTCTCTTCGACGAAGTCGCGCTGGCGGAAATCGAGGTCGGAGAGACTGTTCGCCAGCGATTCTTCGCGGAACTCGAGGTTCCGGACGTGGACGGCCCGCTGCTGGAGGATCTCGTCATAGGAGACCTGCTCCGGCAGAAGGTCGTCGCGCTCCGCCTCGAGCTGGTCGCGGAGGGCAAAGAGATCCACACCTTGGGCGATGGCCAGCATCTGGATGAGCCGGTTCCCGTCGAGCTTCCAGCTCTGCCAGAGGAAGACGGCCAGGGCCACCTGGGCCAGCACCGTGGCTATGGCCAGGTAGGTGAGCATTACGGCAGCGAGGGAGGCAAAGCGGCCGATCATGGCTCCTCCTCACGTGCGAAACGGCGCTGGGCGGCCTCGTCGAGATCGCGCATCTCCCCTTTCGCCTCCGCGGCGCGGCAGCGGGCGGCGTGGCGGTCGCGAAGGTGCTCGAGGACGCGGACCTCGCGGTCGGCTTGCACCAGGGCCTGGCGACGGCGCTCGATCTCCTCGGCAATCGCTTCCCGCTGCCGCCCGGCGAGCTCCTCCTGGGCGCGGAGCACCATCGCGTACCGCTCGGCCTCGAGGAGGCGGTCGAGGTCGACTCGCTCGCCCACGGAGAGGCCGCCACGGCTCGCTTGGAGCTCCGCATGCTCGCTGCGGGCGGCTTCCCGCTGCCGTTCCAGAATCTCGTCGGCGCGGTAGGCCTCGGCGAGCTGCTCGCGGCGTTCGGTGCGGACCTGCTCGCGGAGCTTCAGCAGCGTCGTCAGGCGGAAGCGGTTGCGGGGCATGGGGAGGTTCGGTCGTTAGTCTTCAGGAGTCTTCGGGGGTGGTGGGTGCCGTGGATCGATTCCTCACTTACGGGATCGGCGCGACTGCCTCGCGGCGCGGTTATCCATTCGGGCCGGCGGGGCGCTGGCGGATACGCTCGGCAATCTCCAGAAGCAGCCGCCGCGACTGCTCGACGTTTGCGGCCTCGCCCACTCCCTGCCGGAGGAAGCCGTGGATCTCCTTTTCCAGCTCGATGGCGGCGTCCACCTCGGCGTTGCTTCCCCGCCGGTAGGCGCCGATGTGGATGAGGTCCTCCTGGTCGCGGTGGGCGGCGAGGACGCGGCGGAGGAGGAGGGCCGCCTCCTGGTGGGAGGGGTCGGCGACCTCGGGCATGAGGCGGCTGAGGCTGTCGAGGACTTGGATCGCCGGGTAATGCCCCCGCGAGGCCAACGCCCGGGAGAGCCACACGTGCCCGTCGAGCAGGCCGCGGACCGTATCGCTGATCGGCTCGTTGGGGTCGTCTCCCTCGACGAGCACCGAGTAGAAGGCGGTGATGCTCCCTTGCGGGCTGCGGCCGGCCCGCTCCACCAGTTTGGGCAGGAGGGCGAAGACCGAGGGGGGGTAGCCGCGGGTGGTGGGCGGCTCTCCGGCGGCCAGGCCGATCTCCCGCTGCGCCAAGGCGAAACGCGTGAGCGAGTCCATGAGCAGGAGGACGTTCTTTCCGCGGTCGCGGAAGTACTCGGCCACGGCGGTCGCCGTGTAGGCCGCCTGCACGCGAAAGAGGGCCGGTTCGTTGCTCGTGGCCACGACGACGACGCTCTTGGCAAGTCCCTCCGGGCCCAGGTCGCGCTCGAGGAATTCGTTGACCTCGCGGCCCCGCTCGCCGATCAAGGCGATCACGATCACGTCGGCGTCGGTGAAACGGGCCATCATCCCCAGGGCCACGCTCTTGCCCACACCCGAGCCGGAGAAGACCCCCATCCGTTGTCCCCGCCCGCAGGTGAGCGTGCCGTCGATGGCGCGGATGCCCGTAGAGAGCGGCGCTGCAATCCGGGGCCGGCGGCAGGGGTGGGGCGGCGCGGCGTGGAAGGAGACGCGGTCGGTCAGCAGGGGCGGGGCGCGGTCGTCGACCGTGTTGCCCTGGGCGTCGATGACGCGGCCCAGGAGCTCCGGCCCCACGCGCAGCCAGCGGACGGTGCGGACCAGCCGCACGCGGTTGCCGCGGCGTACGCCGGTGAGCTCCTGGAAGGGATAGAGAAGGGTCATCTCATCGCGGAAGCCGATGACCTCCGCCGTCAGCGGGGCCCCGGTCTGCCGTTCGATTTCGGCCAGGGCGCCCACCGGAGCGGGAAAGTCGGCGACCGCGGCGGTCATGCCCACCGTGCGGGCCACCTTGCCCGTCAGCGCGGTGGGGACGACTTCGTTGATCTGGGAGAGAAGATCGAGCACTAGATGAGCTCCTCCTCGATGCGCCCCAGTTGGGCGGCGAACTGCTGGTCGACGACGCCGAAGCGCGTCTCCACGCGGCAGCCGCCGCGGGCGACGCGCTCGTCGCCGACCCACTGCGGATCGGCGAGCGGCACCAGTTCGCGGGCCACCTCCTCGAGCTGCGGCCGGAGCGCGGCCAGGTCCTCGGGATTCATGCGGATGCGGACTTCCGGGCTGGCGCAGGCCAGTTCCAGAGCCTCGCGGACCAGGGGTACGGCGATCTCCGGTGCGGCCGCGACCTCGCGCCGGACGACCCGCGCCGCCATGGCCGCCGCCAAGCGGACCACCTTCCGCTCCCATTGGCCGAGCAGGGCCTGGCGGGCGTCGCCGATCTGGTCGACGGCCTGGCCGAGAGCCTGGCGGAGCGCCGCGAGGTTCTCGGCGAGCTGTTCGGCGATGATCCGCTCCGCCTCGGCAAGCCCTCGCCGGTGCCCCTCCGCCTCGGCCCGCTTGCGGATGCCCTCGGCCTCGGCCTCGGCGCGCGCCGCGACGCGGGCCGCCTCGGCCTTGACCTCCTCGAGGTGTTCGTTGGCGCGCCGGGCCATGTCGTCGAGGTTGAAGGCCACCGGCTGGATGGCGGCGTGGCGGTCGGCGGCCTTGATGACGGTTGCCATGGGCAAGTGGTGCGTGGTGAGTGGTGAGAATGGGCGTTTAGGCGGCGGTGGAGATTTCGGGGCGGTAGAATCTTCGGGGCAGGGCGATAGCGCCCGCGGCAGCCAGCTTGCGGGCTACCTCGGCGATGCGTCGGCGGGCCTCTTCGACGTCGCTCAAGCGGGTAGGGCCGAGGTGCTCGAGCTGGTGGCGGACGTCGCGGCCCTGCTCGAAGGGGATCCGCTCGAGGAGCCGCTCGACGAGCTGCGGGGGCGCCCCCACCAGGGCGAGTGCCATCTCTTCCGGATCCGCGGCCGCGAAGATGCAGGCCAGCGTCTGGCCGTCGAGGTCGGCCAGATCGGCGAAGTCCACTTCCGCCGGTCCCAGACGGCTCGCCAGCGGCGCGTCGTAGTGCGTGAGATTGTCGAGGATCTGCACGGCGACCTGCTGCCCGGAGGCCTCGAGGATCCCGCTGACGGCGGCGAGTCCGGCGACGCGCCCGGGCTGCATGGGGACCTGCCGGGCCAGCCGCTCGGCCAGCCCGCGCTCCACCTCACCGAGGACCTCCGGGTCGGTCTCTTCCAGGTCGACGAGGCGGCGCACCACCTCGACCTGGAGCCGCGGGGAGAGGCGGACCAGTACCTGGCCCGACTGCCGCGGGGGGAGGTGGGAGAGCACGGCGGCGACGATCTGGGGCCGCTCGGCAGCGAGGACGCGGGCGAGGTGGTCGGCCTCGGCATCGCGGAGGGTGTCGAAGGGGGAGCGGCCGCCGCCGGCCTCTTGCCGCTGCGACAAGGTCTCCGCCGCCCGCGAGAATCGCTGCGCGAGGCGGTCGGATAACTCGATTCCAGGGGGCGCCGCGGCAGGCGGCCGGGGAGCCTGGCGGCGGAACTCCCGGAGGACCTCCTCCCGTTCCTCGGCGGGGACCTCGCCCAGCGCGCGGAGGGCGGCCCGCAGCCGCTCGACCTGCTCGACGCTCAGCTCCCGGAGGAGGGCCTCGGCGGCGCCGCGGTCCAGGCTGCTGACCACGATGGCCGCCTTGCGGAGTCCAGCCTGCCGGGTTGCGGTTTCCGTATGCATGGTCGATCGCTCTCCCGTTCGTTTACGCCACGCTGCCGATCCAGGCCTTGAGGATGCTGGCGGCCGTGTCCGGGTCTTCCTGGACGAGCTGCGAGAGTTCGTCGCGGAGCGAGGTGGGGGCCGCGGGGCGGCGTTTCAGTCGCGAAGCCGCTCCCTCCGCTTCCTCCTCTTCGTCGCTGCCGGGAGGTGCCATGCCGGAGGAGATCGGGGCCGGTTGTCCGCCGTCGGCGGCGGAACGGATCATCGAGCGCAGCATGAGGAGGCTCATGCCCGCCAGCAGGAACAGCCCCAGGGTCTTCCAATACTCGCCGAGGAAGACCAGGGTGGTCTCGGCGAGACTCGGGGGCGGTGCCGCGGGAGCGACGAGGTCGTCGAACTGGGTGATCTCGACGAGGTCGGTCCTGTCGGTTACCCCCGGAACGTCGGGGAGGATCTGGGCCACCAGCCGCCGCCATTCGGCGGTCCGCGCGGCGACGATCTGCGCCACATCGTCGGCGTCGACGGGGGAGACATCGCCCACGGGGATGCCGTTCTGCCGCCGCCAGACGTCCTCGAAGTAGCTCGTCGGCACGGCGATGGCCACACTGACCCGTTCGGGGGCGCCGCCGGTTTCCTGGAACTCGGTCCGTTCGGCGCCGACGGTAGCCTGCTCTTCCCGCTGCGAGGACTCGCGCTCCTCGCGGGGGCCGCCGGCGGCGGCGTTGGCGGCCACGGAGACGGGCTGGTTGCCCTGGGCGGCATAGCCGGGGCGCGCGGCCGGCTCGGCACCCTCGCGGGTGGTGAACTCGCTGTCTTCGTGACTCCAGACGACGACCGGCTTCGTGTCCGGAGTGTACCGCTGGGTCCGCGACTCCAGGCGGCGGTCGATGGTGACGTCGACGGCCACGTTGATGCCGGGGACGAAGGCCAGGGCCCTGAGGATCTTGGCCTTGTACTCCTCTTCGTGGTGCCGCTTGCGGGCTGCCAGGGGATCGTCGAGGGTGCCGCCTCCGCCGGAGTTGCCGTAGTAGGTGTGGCCGCGGTTGAGGTCGGTCACGGTCACGTTCTCCGGGCGCAGGCCGGCGATGGCCGTGGCCACGAGGTGGCGGATGGCCGGGACGCGGTCCTCGTCCAGGGTGCCGGTGCCCCCAGGTTTGACGCTCACCGAAGCCGTGGTGACCCGGGTCCGATTCAAGCCGGACCGCGTCTCGGTGTCGTAGAGCACGGCGGCGTGGTCGATGTCCGGGAACCAACTGAGGATCTGGGCCAGCTCCTTCTGCCGGCCGATCCTCAGCCGTTCCTCGCGCTGGCGCGTGGACTCGAAGACGTTGCTGGCGTTGATCGCCTGGTCGAGGTAGGTGCTGAACTGCGGGGGGAGGGCCCCACCCTCGGCCAGGGCCGCCATGTAGGAGGCTTGTTCTCCGCGGGGGATACGGATCCGCGACCCCTCGACCTGGTAAGAGGCCAGGTTCGCCTTGGCGAAGGCCGCTTCCATGGCGGGGAGGTGGCTGGGAGCAAAGTGCTCACCGCCCATGAGGTACTGATCGCTGCGGTCTCCCTGGAAGGTGGCCAGATATCCCAGGCTGACCACCACCACCACCAGCAGCAGCGCCGTGGTCACCCGGCCGCCGGGCGACATCGAGAGGAACAGGTCCCTGACCTGCGCAAAGGCCTTATTGAGAAAGTCCATCCGTGGACCCTTTAAGTATTGTCAGTGGTCAGTGGTCGCGGGTCAGTTGTCAGTCGTTGGTGGTTGGTGGTTGGTTACTGGTTGTTTTTTTTCCCCGAGGTTGGCGATATGGCAGTAGCGAGCCATGCGCCTCCGGCGCGTCCAACTGACAACTGACAATCACACGCGGATATTCTGCACCTCCTGATAGGCCTGCACCATCTTGTTGCGGATCTGCATCAGGAGGCGGAAGGCGATGTCCGCCTTCTGGACGGCGGTGAGGACCTCCGCGGGATTGACGTCGCCTCCCGTGGCGAGCTTCTCCACAGCGCGGTCGGCGTCCTGCTGCATGGCGTTGACCTCGTGGATCGACTCGACGAGGAGGTCGCGGAAGGAGCCGCTCGCCGCGGATGTCTTCGGGCTGAGCATACCCGGCGAGAGCTGCTGCAGGGACTCGATGGGCTGTCCGTGGCCGGAAAGGGGGGAAATGCCGCTCATCAGGCGAGAATCCTCAAGCTCTGCTGTTCGAGGTCCTTGGTAATCTCCATGGCCCCCAGGTTGGCTTCATAGGCGCGCGCCGCCTCCAAGGCATCGGTGAACTCGGTCATCATGTTCACGTTGGGGTAGGCGACGTAGCCCTGATAGGGCCCTTCCTGGACGGCGTCGGGGTGGCCCGGCTGGTATTTCCAGCGGGGCTCGGAGCGGTCGATCTCGATGCTCTGCACGCGGACCCCCGCGGCCCCGCGCCGGCCGACGCTCTCGTCGACCTGGAAGGTGGGGAAGCGGGCCCGGTAGGGCTCCGGCTCGCCGCGTTCGTTGTGCGTGGTGGAGAGGTTCGCCAGGTTGCTCGAGATCGCCGTCATCCGCACCCGCTGCGCCACCAAGGCGCTCGTGCTGATGTCCAGGGCAGGAAAGATCATGGCTCTCCCCTCTTCGGTTTTCGGTGTTCGGTTTTCCGTGTTCGGTCGTTCAAGGAGGATTCGTGGGGAGCGCGGTTCGCGTTTGCTGCCTGCTCCGAGCAGCGGCCCGACCCGATGCGTCTTTCCCCTCGTCCTTTATATCCTTATCCGCTTTACGTCCTCGGCCGTCCGTCGCTGAGCGTTTCTCACACCCGTTCGCTGATGGCGGTCTGCAGGAGGCGGAACTGGCTGACCATGACGGCCAGGCCGAGGTTGTGCTCCCTCTGGTTCTTCACCATCTCGGCGACCTCGTGCTCGAGGCTCACGTTGGCGTCGTCGTGTCGGAGGATGGTCTCGGTGTTGCGCAGCGTCCGGCCCGTCTGCGAGACTCCCCGGGCGGCGCCGGGGCTGGTCGCCCCGCGGCCCGGCGGGCGGTGCCGCTCGTCGATGGCCGCCTGGAGGTGGGCCTGGAAGCCTTCGCGGTCGAGGTCGCGGGCGCGGTAGCCGGGGGTGTCGAGGTTGGCGATGTTTCCCGCCAGTACGGCGTGGCGGGTCTGCGTAAAGCTGACGACGTGCTCCAAGACGGGAATCGTCGTCTCGCGGAAGATGCCGGCTATGGTTCCCATGTTCGTCTCCTCGCTCCGCTCGCGAAGCAAACCGCGTGCCTGCCGCGGCGCGGCTGCCGCAAGCTCAACAGCTCCCTGTGGTTGTGCCTTGGCTCCCGCCGCGGCGCCGCCGCGGTTCGCAGGGCGGCGGCAGAAACTGCCGGTGGCCGATCGGCCGGTCTTGCCGATCCGATCAGCCCGCCCGGGAATAGGACTTCTCCCGCGGCGCGTAGCCGTATTGTCGCAGCTTGCCGGTGAGCGTGCGGACGCCGATGCCCAGGGCCCGGGCGGTCTTCTCGCGGTGGCCGCCGAAGCGTTCCAGGGTGGCCTCGATCAGGCGGCGCTCCATCTCCTGGAGGCTCAATCCGACGGGCAGCTCGGCGTCCTCGGCGGTCTTGCGGGCGGCGGGCTCGGCGGCGGCGAGCAGCCAGCGGCGGAGCTGGTCGGCGTCGATCGGCCGGCCGTCGCTCTGGACGCTGGCGCGGGTGATGAGGTTTTCCAGCTCGCGGACGTTCCCCGGCCAGTCGTGCTCGATGAGCAGATCGAGCGTCCCCGCCGAGAGCGTGCAGGGCTCGCGGTTCAAGTACCGCGCGGTGCGGACGAGGAAGTGCTCGACCAGGGCGGCAATGTCCTCGGGGCGCTCGCGGAGGGGGGGGACCTGCAGGGGCACCACGGCGAGGCGGTAGTACAGGTCGTGGCGGAAGCGGCCCTCGGCCACGGCGGCGGCCAGGTCGCGGTTGGTGGCCGCCAGCACGCGGACGTCGACCCGCAGCGTGCGGTTGGAGCCGACGCGCTCGAAGCAACGCTCCTGGAGGACGCGGAGGAGCTTGGCCTGAACGGGGAGGTCGATCTCCGTGACTTCGTCGAGGAGGATCGTCCCCCCGTCGGCAGCCTCGAAGCGGCCGATCCGCGCCGTATCGGCGCCGGTGAAGGCGCCCCGTTCGTGGCCGAAGAGCTCGCTCGCCAAGAGGTCCGCAGAGAGGGCCGGGCAGTTGAGCATCACCAGGGGGCGGTCGCGGCGTTCGCTCTCGGCGTGGATGGCGGCGGCGACGAGCTCCTTGCCGGTGCCGCTCTCCCCGCTGATGAGCACCGTCACCGGGGTCCGCGCCACGCTGGCGATCCGCGCCCGCAGGGCCTGCATCGCCGGACTGCTGCCGATGAGCTCGGCGGGCGGCTCGCGGCTGCCGCCTTCCGCCTGACGCACGCCCGCAAGGTAACGGCCGTGGCCGATGGCCTGGGCGACGAGCCGCTCGAAGCGGTCGACGTCGAAGGGTTTCTCGATGTAGTCGAAGGCCCCGTGACGCATGGCCTCTACGGCGGAGGCCACCGTGGCGTGGGCAGTGACCATCACCACCTGGGCCTGCTCGCCGCGGGCGGCGAGCTCGGCGATGAGCTCCAGGCCGCTCATGCCCGGCATCTTCATGTCGGTGACGATGCACTCGTAACGGCTGCGGGCGGCGGCGGCGAGCGCCTCGGCGCCGCTCGAGCAGCAGTCCACCGTGTGGCCGGCGCGGCGGAGCACGTCGGCCATCGATTCCCGGGCGGGGAGGTGATCGTCGACCAGCAGGACCCGGCCCGGTCCGGTCTTCCGCGAGCTGCCGGCGTTGCTCATGGCATGGCCTCCTCGGGAACGGCGGCCTCGGGAATGCGGAGCGTGAAGACGGCGCCCCCTCCGGGGCGGTTGACGGCCTCGCAGCGGCCGCCGTGGCTCTCGGCGACCCGGCATACGATGGCCAGTCCCAGGCCGGTGCCGCCGCGCTTGGTGGTGAAGAAGGGCTCGAAGGCCCGCGCCAGCGTCTCCTCACCCAGTCCACTGCCGGTGTCGGCGACCTCGATGCGCGCCGCCGGGCCTTCGCAGACCGCGGAGAGCGAGAGCGTCCCCCCCTGGGGCATGGCGTCGATGGCGTTCAGCGCCAGGTTGGTCACGGCGCGGCGGAGCATCTCCCCGTCGACCCGCAGCCGCATTCCCCGAGGGACCTCGATCCGGGGGCGAATCCCCTGGGCCGCCAATTGGGGTGCCAGCGTGTCCAGGACCTTGGCGAAGAAGGCGGCCGGGTCCAGCGCCTCCCGTTGCGGATCGCGGTCGGAAGTGAACTGGAGCAGATCGCAGACGGTGGTCTCGAGGGCCGTGAACCCCGCTTCGATGCGCTCGAAGACTTCGAGCGCCTCGGCGTCGTCGGCGATCCGCCGCTTCAGGAAGCTCAGGTAGAGGGTCACGGGGACGAGGCTGTTGCGGACCTCGTGGGCCACGTGCGAGGCCATGCGGCCCAAGTCGGCGAGGCGGTTCTTTCTGGCCAGCTCGCGGTTCTTGGCCTCCAGTTCGTCGGTGAGGCGCCGCACCTCGCCGCGGAGGGCCTGGTGGGTCTTTTCCAGCCGCAGCGTGGCCGCGTGCCAGGCGGCGAGGACGGCTTCCAGCTCGCCGCCGGCTGGGAGGAGGGCGGCGTCGAGGACGGCGGTCGGTTCGGTCATCGGGGGAGGGCTTCCATGCATCCGCGGTGTCGGGGGGCTGGGGT
>SLBP01000055.1:0-10979 GCA_007126245.1 Planctomycetales bacterium | reverse complement strand
GCTCATCGGGAGAGCGGCAACAACAGCAGACAAGTTTGGTGGTGCGAGCCACGCCTGCATCTCCACTCCCTCCCTCTGCGCCCTCTGTTTCCTTCTGTTCAAGAGATACCCCCGCTCCACCGGCCCCTTTCTTCAACGGGAAATGGAAAACACCGAGGAGGTGGAAGGACCGGTGGTCGCGCGTCGGCGCCTGCCACTCTCCTTTCACCCCTTTCCCAATTGCTCATGTTCTTCTGTTGTGGTCGCGCTCCTGGTGAAGCAACAGGATCGGCCAGGGTTCACGGCGTAGGGTATGGCCGTGATTGCGCAGACCCGGACGTGAGTGAACCCAACGGGAGAGACAGCTAGGCCACGTCGGGCAGCTCGTAGCCTTTGCGGCGGGGGCGGTCGACGAACTGGTTCGCCTCCGGGTCGTCGACGAACTGCTCGGTCTGGGGATTCCACCGCAGCCGCCTTCCCACCCAGCGGGTTATATTGGCCAGGTGGCAGACCGTGGCCGAGCGGTGGCCGATCTCGACGTCGGCCACGGGGAGCTCTCGCGAGCGGATGCAGTCGAACCAGTCCTGGAGGTGCCAGCGGGCCTGCCAGAGGGCCGTGGCGTCGCTCCACTTCCGCTCTTCCTCCTCTTCATCGATCTGCCGGAGCAGCTCCTCGGCAATCTCGGGAGGATTGGAGACGAACTTGTTGCGGTTGATCTCCAGGTTCCCTTTCTCGCAACGGAAGACCGCTCCTCCCATGGGCCCGCGCTCTTGGACGAAGTGCACTTCCACGCCATTGGCATAGCGCATGGCGAGTTGGCCGTGCGGCCCTTCGGTCAGGGGCCACATCTCCACCGGGCCGGTGGCGTCGGCCCCGAGCGCCCACTGGAGCTGGTCGAGCCCGTGGGCGCCCCAGTTGGTCATTTCTCCCCCGGAGAAATCCCGCCACCGCATCCAGCCCATCCACTGGGAGTTGAACGGCCGCCAGGCCGCCTGGTTCAGCCAGACGTCCCAGTTGAGCCCCGCGGGAACGGGCTCTTCCGGCAGCGGCGCCGCCGGCGACTCGGGGCCGGGGTAGTTCACGGCCCGCACTTGCCGGATCCTCCCCAGCCCGCCGCTGCGGACCAGCTGGCAGGCGATGCGATTCATCGTCATCGACCGCTGCTGCGAGCCGACCTGCAGGATGCGCTGGTGCCGCCGCACGGCATCGACCAGCACGCGGCCCTCGCGGATGTACAAGGAGAGCGGCTTCTCGGCGTAGATGTCTTTGCCCGCCTGGCAGGCGTGGATGCAGGGGAGCACGCGCTGGAAATCCCCCGTACCCACAATGACTGCGTCGATATCGCTGCGATCCAGGAGTTCGCGGTGGTCCGGGTACACGGGCCAATCGCCGTCCTCCTGGGCACGGAATGCCTCGGCACGGGGCGGGTTGCAGTCGCTCAAGGCGACGATCTGCCCTTCTTCGGGGAGTTGCTGCAGGAGCTGAACGGTCCGTCCTCCCACGCCAATGGCCCCGACGGTAATGCGGTCGTTGGCACCCGGTCTGCCGGCGGCCGCCAGTGCCGAGCGGGGTATCCATAGCGGCGCGGCGAAGGCTGCAGAGGCGGCCGCGGCGGTGCGGTGCAGAAACTCACGGCGAGGCACTCGGCGAGATGAACCGGTGGAGGTAGGACGCATGAGGCTGTTCCTGGATAGGAGGGGGACGAAGGGAGGGAACGATGCCGCTTCCGGGGGGTGGACGAGGTGCCGTTCCATCCCCCCCGCGGGATACGCTCCAGTATACCCAGGCAAGAATGGAGGAATAAGGGCGCGCAGGACATTCCACTACCGGAATGGGTCTGAACATGAGTCGGGCGTTTGGGTCATGCTTGCCGTATGCCGGAAGCAACGATTGCAGAATGGATTCGCTGCAAGCAGGTGGCGCCCGTCGCGACCCTCGGCCAACAAGTCTTTACTGCGCCGTCGTGATTGTGTTAGATGAATGGAGAAGTATAGATCCCTTCCGCCGCGGCCCGGCCCCGCCTGGATTCTTCCTGGAACAGTCTGGAGGACGCACCATGGCTGTCCGCATCATCGGAACGCCCCCCTTCGCCGATGACCGTGGAACTTGCCCGGAGTGCCGTATCGCGACGGTCTTTCCCACCGAAAACGCCGTCATCACCCTCCCAGGCATCCACGCCACGCAGCGGCTCGATTTTCTCGATCTGCTCAGTAAGGAGCGCGCCGAAGCGGGCCGCGAGATGCTCACCCGGGAGGAAGCGGAAAAGCTCTCTCTCACCGCCGTCGACCTGGTTTGGGAAGAAGACCTGCTGCTGATTCGCCCGGATGTCGACCACATGGAAGCGGCGTTGGCGGCCGACGACCTGTTGCAGCAGATTGTGCCGAAGTGCCGGATCCGTTTCCTGCACACCCGCGACGACCGTGTCTGGGCGGCGCTCAAGCGGCGCGGTGAATGCTGGCGCACTGCCCCGAAACCGACCTCGACGGCCGACATGCAGCGGTTGGTGACGACGTCGCGCAAGGCGATCGGCTGCGGAGCCATTTACTACTACAGCCGGGCGACCGGCAGCCACCTGCTCACCTACCACGAGTTCGCCCGCCTCGATGCGCTCGGCGACGGCGACCTGCGGGATCAGTTGCTCGAAATCGCGCGCTACGCGGAGGCGAAGAACCGGCTCGGGCATCGCGAGGTCGTCTTCTTTGGGGCTGAGCACGAACCGGAGATCGAAGTGCCGGAGAAGGATCTTGCCTCGATGCCGGCGCCCCGACTGCGCAGATACTACCGGGGACTTCGCGATGGGTTCCACGGCAACGTGGGCCCCGAAGTCCGCCGGGACGACCCGGAAGATCTCGGTTGGTTGACACGCTTTTATCGGTCGTTGACCGAGCTGCCGGAAGCACCGGCACCGGAGGAAGTGCGGCTCGAACTCAGCAGCGAGTTCCACATGCACATCGAATGGCTCCCCGGCGGGCGTTTCGAGGAGGGCCGTCTGCTGTGGGACCCGGTGCTGAAGACGCCCCCCTCCGGACCGGCGACGGTCGAGTGCGACACGCGTGTCAAAGACTTCCTGCTGAACTTGCACCGAGAACACGCCGATCTGGAGTATGTCAATGTGGGCCGGGTCGTCGAGCCGCTGTCGAACCGCCCGCCGATCGGCGAGCGCCGCGGCATGTATGTGGCCGAGATCATGCGCCAGGGGGCCAGCCGCGAGGAGGTGAAGATTATCCGCCTGCAGAAATGGGACATGCACGAGCGGCTCGACAACAGGAAGGACTTGCTGCAAGCTATGCGCGAGTCCGATGAATACACCGAATACATCCTGGACCGCTGGGTAGGATGCCGGCAGCTCGGGATGCACCTGCCCGCGGGGCTCTCCGCCAGCAGGGTCGTCGAGACCTACGAGGGCAGCGAGCACCGCTACCGGGACACCCGCGTCTGGGTGGACTACTTCGTGCGGGATTACATCTGGGGAACCGCCACGACTACGCTCGCTGCGCCGCGCTTCGGCGACGCGTAGTTTGCAATGCGCTTCGCCCGGCTGATGGGCGAGGCAGCGGCGTTGAACATGGTGGTCGGTCGATGCGATCCCTCCGGCCGGGTGCTCTTCGACGACGGCGACGAGATCCTGGTCGAGGACGCCGATCGGCTGCCGGTCCGCCTGGTCGTTGCCGACCATACCGGGGCCTTCGGCGATTATGAGTCGCCCCTGACCGATTGGACCGACAGATACGCCCAGCCCATCCTTCGCCGCGCGAAGATCGTCGATGACCTGGAACGCTTTGCCGAGGTGTATCTGAATGCGTGTATCGACACCTTCATCCAGGTCCAACACCATTACCGGCAGCACCGCGACGCATTCGACCGCCTCTTCGAGCACCGCCCGCGTCAGCAGGCAGGCAGCTTCGGGTACCGCTGGGATCGCGTACTGCACCGGCTGCACCATAGCCGTGCCGACGAGTTGAGACACGCCCTGCAACAAGCGCTGGAGCCCCCTCTGCGCTCCCGGCACTGACCCTCCGAGACAAGGTCCGTCGGCTACCTGAACCGTGCCTTCCCCCACCATCTGCTGCTGCCCGCCGGCCGCCGGGTTGCTTCCCGGCACGGCCGGGCCTACTATGGAGGCCATTGTCTGTCCTACCCGCCCCCGCTGGCCCCCCAACCCAGGAAGACCGATGACCCTGCGCCTTCTCCCTGCTATGGCCGCCACCGTGCTGGTTGCCACGGTGCTGAGCTATGCCGTGCGATGGGGCGAGTCGGACGCCGGAATCTCGCCTTCTCCCCCGTCCGCCGACTGGCCCGAGTTCCACGGCCCGGGGCGGACCAACCTCTCGCCCGAAACGGGGCTGCGGTCGCGCTGGCCCGAGGGCGGCCCGCCGCTGTTGTGGAAGTTCCACGGCTGCGGCATCGGTTATGCAAACGTATCGATCGCCGCCGAGAAGATCTTCACCTCCGGCAATGTCGGCGACGAGGAGGTGGTCCTGGCGCTGGACCTCGAGGGCCAGCCCCTGTGGCGTTCGCCGAGCGGCCCGGCATGGCGGCGCGCCACACCCGGCTCGCGCTCCACGCCCACCTACCACGAGGGCGCCGTCTATCTGCTCAACCCCAACGGCCGGGTTGCCGCCTTCGAGGCCGACACGGGACGCGAGCTCTGGAACATCGACCTGGTCGAAAGGTTCGACGCCCGCGGGGGCGTGTGGGGAATGACGGAGAACCTCATCGTCGAGGACGGCAAGGTCTACTGCATGCCGGGTGGGGAGCGGGGGCGCGTCGTCGCCCTCGACCGGCATACCGGCGAGACCGTCTGGGCCAATACCGACATCGAACACACGGCCGCCTATTGCTCGCCTACGGTAATCACGCACCGGGGAGTGCGGCAGTGGATCAGCATGACGCAGCGCTCGGTCGTCTCGGTCGACGTCGAGACGGGCGAGCTGCTCTGGTCGGTCCCCTTTCCGCCGCGCGCCCCCCAGAACGCGCTCACGCCCATCTACCACGAGGGGCACGTGTTCGTAGCCAGCGGCCACTCCACCGGTGGATCACTGCTGAGAATCGCCGACGATTCCCGCGATGTCACAGTCGTCTGGCACCGCCGCGACCTGGACAACTGCCATTCGGGATCCATCCTCCTCGGCGGGAAGCTCTACGGTGCGGCGTGCCGCAACGGCGGGCGGCAGTTCTACTGCGTCGATTTCCTCTCCGGCGAAGACATTCAAGTCGACCGAACGCTCGGCAAAGTCGCCCTGACGTATGCCCACGGGATGATCTACGCCCTTGGATATCGCGGCACCATGTCGCTGCTGGAGGTGCAGCCGCGGGGCTTCGAGATCGTCAGCCAGTTCGAGCTGCCCCGCATGCCGCCGAACACCTACCTCGCCCACCCGGTGGTGTTCGACGGGCGGCTCTACATTCGCTGCGACGACGACCTGTACGCCTTCGACATTCGCACCAATCAAAGATAACAACCCGGTAACAACGTGCGCCGGTCGGCGGGGTGGCGCTGACGGGCGGGAGTGAGAGTGTGTGCCACTGGCTTTGCCAGTGCCGACGTGGCCTGGGCCGTCATGATCGCGGGCGAAAAGGTTGCCAGTGCTGGACCCACCGGCCCACCGCTGCCTGCATCGACACTTCACCGCTACTCCCGCACGACCTCACCGAGCGTCAGCCAGCCCTCGGCGTCCGCATCCTGCGTGCGATTGGCGAAGCGGACCGGCCGGCCGTTGGGCAGTGGGTTGGGGACGCGCAGGGCCAGCTTGTAGCGGCCGGCCGGAACGTCCGAGAGGTCCAGCTTCTCGTTCCAGGAGCGCGGCGGATCGCCGGGGAGCAGACCGGTGAGTTTCCCGGCGCCGCAGACGCACTTCACGAGGCCGCCATCGCTGCCCAGCAGACCGAATTCGGCCAGCCGGTCGTAATAGAACTTACTTTCCGCACATGTCGCACACCTTTTCTGTGAATTTGGAACCGGCCGGGTGAATGGCCTCGCGTAACCTGGTGATCAATACCGGCTACGCGCTTCGCCCCAGCTTTTCAAGGCAGTGAACGGCGTCGGACGAGGCATTGGCCAGGGAAACGCATTCTTCCGCCGCGCTTCGCCGCGCCCTGCCCTTTTCCTCATCACAATCTCCACCCTCCTCCGTTCCCTCTGTTGTCTCCTGTTCAAAAACACCACATCAACCCCACCAGAACCCTCTGAACATGAGGAAGTAGCGAGGGAGAATGCGGCCCGAGCCGACAGGCAGGACGGCGAGGATCAAACCTGAGAGTCCCCCTCTGCACCTGTCCGCCTTTCTCCTCAGCCTCTCTGTTCTCTCCTCTTCCAAACCCTGGCCTCATTCTTCCTCAGGGCCGATGTAGCCGGTGGAGAGGACCACGTCGTCATACCAGACGGTGTTGGCGCGCGTGGCGCGGTGGACGTAGAGGCCGATGGTGAACCGCTTGATCCTTACGTCCTCGTCGGTCCGCCAGCGGAAGCCCTGGTAGTGGAGGTAGAGCTCGCCGTCGATCCAGGCGGCCATCTCGCCGTTGGCCTGGCCGACGTCGTTGACGCGGATCATGTGCTCCAGGCAGTACCAGCGGTCGCGCTCGAGGGCGATCCGCTCGTCCGGCTCGGGGCCGAGCATGTTACCCCAGTAGTTGCCGTCCCGGTCGCGGCGCATGTCCATCCAGTAGGAGTACAGGAACATGTAGCCGGGGGCGGGGTAGCGGCCCCAGTCGCGCCAGGGCTCGAAGGCGCTGTTGAAGTGGTCGTCGCCGCGGGGGCGGACACCTGCGGACCCCATGGCGCGGAAGCGGTTCGCACCGGCCACGCCCGCGAGCCCGCCCCCCACGTGGTGGAGGTTGCCCTGGTCGTAATCGGGGGCGAAGCGGATGTAGCGGCGGAAGTAGACCCGATCGTATCCTTCCGCCCCCAACCAGGCGGTGGCCCCCACGCCCGACTCCCGCCCGTCGTGGCCGGGAGCGGTGAACTGGATGGCGCCGCTGCCGGAATGGGCCAGCTCGGGGTCGCTGACCAGCCGCACTCCCCCCTCCGCCCCGCCACGGATATCGAAGTAATTCTCCAGCGACTGGGGCGACTCGAAGTCGTCGCGGAAGATAACCTCGCCGGGCCGCTCCAGCTCGGCCAGCGCCTCGGAGTTGGCCCGCGTGGCTGCCGTGACCAACTCGGGATACGGCGGAGCTGGATCCTCTCCGGCAGCCGCTTGCGCTCCTGCAGGGGCGGCAAGAACGGCCAGGCCCAGGCACCAGGCCACGGCCCAGGACAGGTGGACTGCCGTCGCCAGGAAGGATCGTTCGATTCGCGTGCGCATGGTTTTCTCCTGCGATCCAGGTGGTGCCGTGGCCGGTTCCGCCTTACGGGGCGAAGCCGAACTCCGCGGCCGACGGGGACAGTCCCATTTTCGCGGCCGAAAGGCGTTATCCACAAGGAATACCTTCTACGGCCGCAAAAGTCGGGACAGTCCCCCGTGAAGGGTTGCGGCCGAAGCCCACTTACGGGGCGAAGCCGGCCATGTCGGCTTCGGGCCGCTCCAGGGCGAGCTGGCTCCCCTTCTCGATGGCGCGGAGCATCGTCTGGTAGTCGGGGTCGGCGGTGTCGGCGAAGAGGACCGGCCCGCTCCCTTCCGGTCCGGTCCCCAGCCCGCGGCTGCCGGCATCGGCGCTCAAGTGCGCGGTCAGTGCGGCGCTGAACTGGGGACGGGTGAGGTTGATCCAGGCGTAGCGTCCCTCCCAGTCGGTGCTCCCCTCCAGCCCGCCGTGGCGCTCGGTGCAGCGGCGATGGTACACGCCCATGAAGTCGTGGGCAAACCAGTCGGGCGTAGTAGGTGCCTCGCCCGGCCCCCGGTAGGAGAAAAAGATCGTGCGGGCGTCGAAAGAGAGGTTGGCATCGTAGATCGAGCCCTCCGGATCGCGGAAGATCGTGCGGGCGGGAAGGTCGGGCCGGGCGGGATCGACGATGCGGATGCTGCACCCGGGCGCCGCGGGGACCGCCGCCCAGAGGTCCTGGCCCACGGCGGGTGGTGCCGAGAGCTGGTGCCGCGTGACCACCACCATGGGCGGCAGGTCGGCGGCGGCTGGGGTCTCGGGCCAGCCCCAATCCGCCGCGTGCAGCCGCACCCGGCCGAGCTGGAATTCCCCCGCTTCCTTGAGCTTCACGGCGAGCTGGCCGGCCGGGTCGCTCGCCCGGGGCGCCAGGGCAAAGGGGAGTTGTTTCCAGGCTCCCCCCGCCACCGCCAGTTCCGCCTCCGCAAGCGTCTCGCCCTTTTCGCTCTCCGCAGCCACGAAGAGGGTAACCGGCTCTGCGCTGTGCACCCACAGCCAACCCTGGTAGGGCTTCTCGGCAAGCCCCAGCAGCCGCAGCGTTTCCGGGATGCCCATGGGCGTTCTCCCTCGTTCATCTCACCCTCGTTCCGCCCCGCCGCAGGCCGGTCGATCACCGTGGGCCGGCCGTCGATCTCCACCACACGCTTGAGAAAGCCTTCCGTCTCCACGGTCCCGTAGTCGTGGCCGGCGTGGGCCGGTTCGACGCAGAAGGAGATCCGCGGTTCGTTGCCGGTGTTGATGGAGCGGTGCGCCCAGCGGCCGGGCAGACCAACTGCCGGCCGCCGCCTGCCGATTGCCGATTCAGCCGCGGCACTGCGCGGCGATTTCCACCGCGGCCCTGCAGCGATCGCGGATCGCCTGCCACTGGCCGTCGCGGATGTCTTCCTTCTTGGCGATCCAGGTCCCGCCGACCGCGGCCACGGCAGCCAGCGTCAGATAGCTTTCCAGGTTCTGCGGGCTGACGCCGCCGGTGGGGACGAAGCGCACTCCCGTGTGGCCGTAAGGCCCCGCAAGGGCCGTGAGCATGGCCACGCCGCCGAGGGCGCCGGCGGGGAAGAACTTGAGCACCCGGCATCCTGCGGCCAATCCCCCTTCAATCTCGCTGGGGGTGGCCACACCGGGGACAAAGGGCATTTCCAGCCGCTGCGCCGCCGCCACGACCTTGGGGTTCAGGCCCGGGGCCACGGCGAAAGAGGCTCCCGCGTCCTTCGCCGCCTGGAGGTTCTCGACGGTGAGCACCGTGCCGGCGCCCACCAAGAGGTCGGGTCGCTCGGCCGCGAGCGTGGCGATCACCTCGGCCGCCGCAGCGGTGCGGAAGGTGACTTCCACGATGGGGAGCCCCCCGTCGAGCAGCGCATCGGCCAGCGGGAGTGCCGCGCGGGCGTCGTCGATGGCCACCACGGGGACAATGCCGAGTTGTTGGATACGTTCGAAGACCGCGCCGGACGTCATGAAAGGACCTGGGGGTGTACTTGGTGGGAAGGGGAGGGCTGCCAATAACCGAGCATGTGGTCGTAGAGGCGGGCGAACTCGTCGCGGGCCCGGCGGCTCCATTCGCCGCTCTCCGGGCGCGGTGCCACCAGCCGGCCCGACGGCTTTCGTTCGCGGGCCTCGTCGGCGGGATTGCCGATCAGCCCTGCGCCCGCGGCGGCCAATAGGGCGGCGCCCTTGATGCCGGCCTCCGGCTCCTCGGCAAGCTCGAGGGGGCGCTGGACGACGTCGGCCTTGATCTGGTTCCAGAGGGCGTTGCGGGCGCCGCCGCCCACGCACAGGACCCGTTCTACGTCGAGCCCCAGCCCCTCGAAGAGGCTCAAGTCGCGGCCCATCGCCAGCGCCACACCCTCCATCACGGCCCGCACCAGGTGGGGCGCCGTGTGGCTGAGCGTCAGCCCGAAGAAGCCGCCCCGCGCGGCGGTGTTCTCCCGCCGCCGTTCGCCCAGCAGATACGGATAGAAGTAGAGCCCGTCGCTCCCCGGAGGTACCGCCGTAGCCATCTCCACGAGCTCGTCGAAGGAGACGTCGGTCCCCCGCGCCGAAGTGAGCAGGTCCTTGCACCACTTCATGCTCAGACCGCCGCAGTCGAGGATGGTGAAGGGGATCCAGCCGGCGACGACGTGCCGTAGGTTCTGCACCGCCGGGTGGATCAGCGGTTGCGGCGCGTGGGTGGCGAAGAGGGTGCTGCTGCCGGTCACGTCGGCTGCGATCCCCTCGCCCACGATGCCGAACCCCAGCATGGAGACGGGGAAGTCGCCCCCGCCGGCAACGACGGGCGTTCCCGCGGGAACGCCCGTGGCGCGGGAGGCCGCCTCGGTCACCGTCCCCACGACGGCATGCGAGGGGTATGCCGGTGCGAACCGCTCCAGGTCCACGCCCACCGCCGCGGCCAGCTCCGGCGAATAGGCGTCGCGGCGGTGGTCCCAGAGGAACGAGCCCGAGGCCTCGCTGGGGTCGGTGGCGGCTACGGCGGTGAGACGGTAGTTGATGAAGTCCTTCGGGCACAGGAACCACCGTGCCCGCGCGTAGGCCTCCGGCTGGTGCTCCCGGTACCAGCGGACCTTCAAACCGATCCAGGCGGGGTTGACGGGGTTGGCGGACTGGGCGGCCAGCTCCCCTTCATCGTGGGCGCCGCGGACCTGGGCGCACTGGTCCTCGCACCGCTTGTCGCACCAGAGCTGTACCCAGGGTGTGGTCACGGCCCCCGCTTCGTCGATGCCCACCGGCCCGTGCATCTGACCGCAGGCCGCCACGGCGGCGATCGTTGCCGGATCGGTCCCGGTGGCCCGGAGGACGTTGCCGATGGCCTGGCAGGCCTCGTCCCACCAGGCGTCGGGCTGCTGCTGGGCCCAGCCGGCATGGGGACTGTCCACCTCGTGGGCGATCTGCTCGATGCGGAGGATCTCGCCCCGGGGGGAGACCAGTGCGGCACGAGTGCTCTGGGTGCCGATGTCCAGGGCCAGGATGGTCTTGTTCATCGCGTTCCCTTCACTACGACGTTGGGCGGATCCTGCCCCTCGAACCAAGCGCAGAGGTTTCCTACAGCCCCCGTGGCCATGTTGTACAGGGCTTCCTCGGTATGAGCGCCCATGTGGGGCGTGAGCACCACGTTGTCCAGATCCCGGTACGGGGCTATGTTTGGGGGCTCCTGGGCATGGGCGTCGAGCCCCGCCCCCCCGATGCGTCCCTCG
>SLBP01000050.1:0-30695 GCA_007126245.1 Planctomycetales bacterium | reverse complement strand
GGCCGCGGGCCGCCGACGACCTCGGCCGCGGCGGCATCGGCCGCCAGCTCCTGTTCCAGCCGCAGCCGCGCGGTCAGCCAGTGGACCAGGGGATGGTAGAAGTGGAGCGCCAGTCCCACCTGGCCGAGCAGGTTGGCCAGGTAGTCGCGGTGCCGGACGTGGGCGATCTCGTGGGCCAGCGTGGCGCGAAGCTCCTCCGCCGTCCACTGCCGCCAGTCGGACGGGAGGAGCACCAGGGGGCGCCGCCAGCCGAGCGTGGTTGCGGTGGTCAAGGTAGGCGAAAGGCGGACCTCGATCGGGCGGCGGCAGCCCAGCGCGGCCCGCAGCACGTCGACGAGCTCGCCAAGCGGGCGGTCGTCGATGGCCCGGCTGCTTCGGCGGTGGCGCCGCACGGACCAGAGCCCGAGCGCAAACCACACCATGCCCGCCGCCACCGCCATCGATAAACCCATCCCCGCCACGGCGGGCCACCGCCAGGTCGGGGCGGACAGTTCCGCCGGCGGCTCGGCGAGCTCGGCCAGGAAGGCCTCCCAGAAGGCCGCCGCCACACTGGGCGGCTCTTCGAGGACCGGGAGAGCGGGTCCATCGAACTCCGCCGGCTCCGATTCGCTTGGAGACTCGGGCAGAGCAGGTCCCGCGTCGCTCGGAGGCCGGACGGGATCGGGAGCCGCCGGTTGCGCCGGGGCCCGGTCCACCTCCGCCGTCTCGCCGGCCTGCCACCACTGCGGCCAGGGACTCGCGGCCAGCAGGGAGACGGCCACGAGCACCACCAGCCCGCTGGCGGCTGCCAGCGATCCGGCCGCCGGGCTCCGCCACCGCGCCACCAGGTAGACCGCCGCCGCCACGACGGCCACCGCCGTCGCCTGCACCACCGACCAGACGAGCACAGTACCTAAGGTGTTCATGGCGCTTCCTCCCGCAGAATGGACTCGAGCACCGCGCGCTCTTCCGTCGTCAGCCGCCTGGAATCGAGGAGCCGTAAGAGGAGCTGTTCGCGCGACCCGCCGAAGACCCGGTCGACCAGGTCGCCTACCAGGTGCGCGGAGACCTCTTCGAAGCTCCGTACCGGGCGGAAGCGGAAGGGCCGCTCCTGGTTCGTCTGTTCGAGGAAGCCCTTTTCGCAGAGGATGCGGACCAGCGTGGCCACCGTGGTGTAGGCCAGGTCGCGGCCGCCGCGGCCGAGCTCGTCGCGGGCCTCGGCCGCCGTGGCCTCGCCGATCCGCCAGAAGACGTGCATCACCTCCAGCTCCCTCTCGGTGAGCTGTTTGGCGCGGGGCCGGACCATGGTGAATTTCCTCCTCCGTTCGCGGGCGGATTGCTCGGCAGGAATGAAATTTGGTTTTTCAGATTTGGTTCCATAGTAGCGGCAGGGGCGGAAAAGTCAAGCGATTTCCCGGGGATTGCGCCAGTCCAGAGTGGGCACCTGGGCGCGAGCGATGAAAGCACCTTCGAGCCACCCACTCGGGTGGCGAAAGAAGTCGGGGAGGGGCCGGTCACCGCGTGCGGCGGCTTGGCTCGTCGCGGGCAACCTCACCGATGCTCGAGACGCGTGACGTTTCGGCCGCCGGGGGCAGACGACCGCGGGCACTTAGTCCTCGCCGAGAGCGTCGTCGGTAGGCCCCTGGTCGTCGGGATCCTCGTCTTCCCGCTCGATGGGGACGCTGTAGCGCTCGTCGAGCCAGCGGCCCAGGTCGATCTGCTGGCACCGCTCGCTGCAGAAGGGGAGATGCCGGCTCCCAGCAGGATCGAAACGGCGGGAGCAGACGGGGCAGCGGGCACGACTCATGGAAGGAAGTTTTCCCCTTGGTACGCGGCACACCTATGCCTTGCGTGGCCGAGCTGAACCTGGTGAGGGAACGGCGGTCAGCGCGCACCAGCCGGTCCCTCCAGTGGCCCGTCCCCACCAGCGCGGCACCGCACAGAGGCCTGTGCGGCGTACCTACAGCCCTGTGCCGTGCGCGGTCGAGCTGAACCTGGCGGGGGAGCGGCGGTCAGCGCACCAGCCGGTCCCTCCAGTGGCCCGTCCCCACCAGCGCGGCACCGCACAGAGGCCTGTGTGGCCTATTGAATCGAATGTCGCTTCTCCCCTGCCGGACCCTCGTGTCTCCCGTACCCCCTCCTTACGTGGCGGCCTTCGCCTCCCCTTTCCCGCTCTCGGAGGAGCCCTTTTTCGAATTGCCGCTCTCGGAGGAGGCCTTCTTCGACTCGCCGTTCGCGGAGGTGCCGTTGTTCTTATCGGCGGCGGCAGCCTTCTTGTACGACTCGCTGCGGTAGTCGGTCTGGTAGAAACCGCTCCCCTTGAAGACGATGGCGGCTCCCGGCCCGATGAGGCGGCGGAGCTTGCGGCGCCCGCACTCAGGGCACTTCTTGAGGACTTCGGAAGTGATCGACTGGAAGAACTCGAATTGATGCTCGCAGGCATCGCAGCGGTAGTCGTAGGTGGGCATCGCAGGATCCTTGAGGGACAATCAGGTGACGAGACGACAGCAGCCGGGGCAAGGCCCGCGATGCGGCAGGCGGCGCGGGCGGCCTTCCATCAGGATGTTGCTCCCGGATCCACGGAGACGACGACCTGGGTGGGGCGCACCACGCGATCGTGGAGGACGAATCCGGTCTGCGCCACGTGGATCACGGTGTTCGGGGGGACGTCGCTCGCGGCCTGCTGGGCGATCGCCTCGTGAACGTTGGGGTCGAAAGGCTCGCCCTGGGCGGGGATCTCCCGGCAGTGGTGCCGTTCGAGCACGCCGCGGAACTGTTCGACGACCATCCGCATCCCTTCCAGCAGGGCGCCCAGGTCCAGGCTCTTCTCCGCGGCCTCGATGGCCCGATACATGTTGTCCAGGACGGGCAACAGATCGCGGAGCAGGGGCATGTGCGCGTAACGCCGCTCGTCGGCCAGCTCGCGCGCGGCCCGCTTGCGGTAGTTCTCCAGCTCGGCCTGCACGCGAAGCACGCGATCCTTGGCGTGATCCAACTCTTCCTTGAGATCCTCGATGGCCACACGGGCAGCGCGGTCGCTGGGGGTCTCGGCCGAGGGCACACCCTCCTGGGGGGCCGCACCGGCTTGGGCCTCCTCGGCACCCTCCTGCGCGTCGGGGGGAGACTCCCGTTCACGGCCTGGATCCTGGGCGGGGCCGGGGCCTGCCGTCTCCTCGGAAGGCGGCTTCACGTCCTTGCCGGAGACGTTCTTGCGGCTCATGCGCGGTCCTCCTTCGCTGCCTGTCCGGTCTCGGGGATGAGGTACTCCTTGAGCTTGTCGAAGAAACTCTTGCGCTTCGGCGTGACCTGCGTCCTCTCGATCTCCGCCAGGCGGCGGAGCACCTCTTCGTGCTGCTCGGAAAGGCGCTTGGGGACTTCGATGTGGACCTGCACCAGCAGGTCGCCCCGCTCGCGGCTCCGCAGGCTCGGCAACCCCAGCCCGCGGACCTTGAACACCTCACCGCTCGATGTCCCCGGAGGGATCGTCAATTCCTGGCAGGTCTCGAGCGAGGGGACCTCGATGCGTGCCCCCAGGGCAGCCTGGGAGTAGCTGATGGGCACGTGGACCACGAGGTCCCGCCCGTGGCGTTCGAAAAGGGGATGCGGATTGACGTGGATATGGCAGTAGCAGTTGCCGCGAGGGCCGCCGTCGGGACTGGGGTCGCCGGCCCCCTCGATCCGCAGCGTGGAGTTCTCGTCGACTCCGGGGGGGATCGACAGCTCGCGAGTGAGGGTCTCGCGCACGGCTCCTCCCCCATTGCACTGCGGGCACGGATCGCGGATCACGACACCGGCACCGCGGCACGAGGGACACGTCGCCTGGACGGCGAAAAACCCCCCTGACTGCAGAACCCGCCCCTGCCCGCCGCAATAGCGGCACCCCTCCGGCTTCGTCCCCGGGCGGGCTCCGCTCCCCCGGCAGTGCCCGCAGAACTCGTGGCGCTGAAAGCGAATCGTCTTGGTGGTGCCGCGTGCCACCTCGGCGAGCTCGATGCTCACCTCGCACTGGACGTCGCCACCGCGACGAAAACGACGCCCCCGCCGCGATCCGAAAACGTCGCCGAACAGCCCCTCGCCGAAGATGTCGCCAAAGGCACTGAAGATCTCGCTGATGTCCCTGAACTGGGGGGCTCCGCCACCCGCCTCAAGGCCAGCATGTCCGTAGCGATCGTAACGGCGCCGTTTCTCGGAATGGCTGAGGACCTCGAAGGCCTCGGCCGCTTCCTTGAACCGGGCTACCGCCGACTCATCGCCGGGGTTGCGGTCGGGGTGGTATTGCAGGGCAAGCTTGCGGTAGGCCTCGGCGACCTCGCTCTCGGAGGCGGAGTGATCGATGCCGAGGACCTCGTAGTAGTCGCGTTTGCCGGGCATTGTGATCGTCATAGGGACAGGTTCACTCGAGTTGCCGAATCCCTAATTCTAGCCTAAAGCCGGTTCCGCGAATGCGCCGTCCTGGGGCGGAATTTGCCAGACGCGCACGCGCTCTCCGCCCAATGTGTCTTCATTTACCCTTCTTGAGAGCCAGCAACGGCGAGCGCCAGGAACGGCCGGAGCGGGCCACCCCCGCCGCGGGGTGGCCCGCCCGGTCTTCCGATCTGGCCCCGGCAGGCCGTCGATCCGGGTGCCTACCGGACGGCTCCCTCGAGGACCTTGTCCTCTTCGTCCTTCTTGACGTCGGTAACGAGCGTCTCGGTGGTCAGCATCAGCGCGGCGATGCTGGCCGCGTTCTCCAAGGCGGTGCGGACGACCTTCAGCGGATCGATGATCCCCGCCTTGAACATATCGACGTATTTTCCGGCGTTGGCATCGTAGCCGGTATTCGCCGGCTTCCCGGCAATCTCCTCGGCCACCACGGAGCCGTCCAGGCCGCAGTTCTCCACGATCTGCCGCAGCGGGTAGGGGAGGGCCCGGTAAACGATGTCCACACCGACCTTCTCGTCGCCGCGGGCGTTGCCGCGTACGGCGTCGACCGCCTCGCGGCAGCGCAGGAGCGCCACCCCGCCGCCGGGGAGGATTCCCTCTTCGGCCGCGGCGCGGGTAGCATGGAGAGCGTCCTCGACGCGGGCCTTGGTCTGCTTCATCTCCGTCTCGGTGGCCGCCCCCACGGAGATCACCGCCACCCCCCCGGTGAGCTTGGCCAGCCGCTCCTGGTACTTCTCCCGGTCGTAGTCGCTGTCGGTCTTCTCGATCTGGGCGCGGAGCTGGGCGATGCGGGACTTGATGTCCTTCTCGCTGCCGCCGCCGCCGACGATGACTGTCGACTCGCGGTCGATCTTCACCTGCTTGGCGCGGCCGAGCTGCTCGAGGGAGAGGTTCTCCAGCTTCAGGCCCAGGTCCTCGCTCACCAGCGTTCCCCCGGTGAGGGTGGCGATGTCGCCGAGCATGGCCTTGCGGCGGTCGCCGAAGCCGGGGGCCTTGACCGCGGCCACGTTGAGCACGCCGCGAAGCTTGTTCACCACCAGCGCCGTGAGGGCCTCACCCTCCACGTCCTCGGCGATGATCAAAAGCGGTCTGCCGGTCTGCGCCGTCCGCTCCAGAAGGGGGATGAGGTCGCGGAGGTTGGCGATCTTCTTCTCGTGGATGAGGATCAGGGGATCCTCGAGCAGGCAGTCCATCTCCGGCGTGCGGTTGATGAAATAGGGGGAGAGGAGGCCTTTGTCGAACTGCATCCCCTCGACGACTTCGTAGGTCGTCTCCGCCGTCTTGCCCTCCTCGACGGTAATCACCCCGTCCTTGCCGACCTTCTCCATGGCGTCGGCCAGGAGCTGGCCGATGGCGCGGTCGTTGTTGGCGCTGATGGCGGCCACGTGGGCCACCTCCTCTTTCGTGGTGAGCGCCTTGGCCATGGAGTACAGATGCCCCACCACGGCGTCCACGGCCCGGTCGATGCCGCGGCGGACGGCGGTGGGGTTGGCCCCGGCCACCACGTTCCTCAGCCCGTCGCGGAAGATGATCCGGGCCAGCACGGTGGCCGTGGTGGTGCCGTCGCCGGCGACGTCGGAGGTCTTGCTGGCCACTTCTTTGACCAGTTTGGCCCCCATGTTCTCGAAGGGGTCTTCGAGCTCCACCTCTTTGGCCACCGTCACGCCGTCCTTCGTAACGGAAGGGCCGCCGAACGACTTGTCGAGGATGACGTTTCGCCCGGTGGGGCCCATGGTAACGGCCACAACGTCGGCCAGTCTGTCCACGCCGTGGAGCATCCGCATCCGCGCGTGTTCGTCGAACATCAATTGCTTAGCCACGATGGCGATCCCTTAGTGGTTAGGAGTTGCGATGGTTGCCCGGCGGGGCCGACGCCTCACTTGACGACCTTGGCCAGCACGTCGCTCTCGCGGAGGATCTTGAGCTCGCGGCCGTCGACCTCCACCTCGGTGCCCCCGTACTTGCCGAAGATCACTTCGTCGCCCACCGCCACCGAGAGGGCGGCCCTCTCCCCGTTGTCCATGAGTTTCCCCGGACCTACCGCCAGCACCACGCCCCGCTGGGGCTTCTCCTTGGCGGTGTCGGGGAGCACGATGCCGCCGGCCGTCACTTCTTCGGCCTCCATCGGCTCCACCACGATGCGGTCGTCCAACGGCTTCAGGTTGATGTCCTTCATGTCTTTTGTTCCTTAGCTAAACAGGAGGAGTCGGTTGAATTGGATGTCGTTCCCTGCCGGCCGCGGCCGGGACTCGCCGTCGATGGCGAGCGGCCGCGGCCCCTGCACGAGAGGGGTTCAGAAACCCATGTCCCCCATGCCACCGCCCATGCCGCCCATGCCACCCATGCCGCCCATGCCACCCATTCCGCCCATGCCACCCATGCCGCCCATACCACCGGGGCCGCCGGGGCCGGGAGCAGCCGCCTGGTCGTCCTTCTTGGGGATGTCCGTGACCAGGCAGGAAGTGGTCAAGAGGAGGGCGGCCACGCTGGTGGCATTCTGCAGGGCGGTGCGGACCACCTTGGCCGGATCGATGATCCCGGCGGCGATCAGGTCGCCGTACTTGTCACGTTCCGCGTCGTAGCCGTACCCCTTGCCCGATTCCTTGAGGACATTGGCCACCACGAGGCCGCCGTCCTTTCCGGCGTTCTCGGCGATGGCGCGGAGAGGGGCCGAAAGGACGCTGCGGACCACCTTGACGCCGAAGACCTCATCGGCTTCGCCCGACAGCTTGTCGAGCACCTTGGTGCACCGAAGCAGGGCCACCCCGCCACCGGGGACGATTCCCTCTTCCAGGGCCGCCTGAGTCGCCGCGCGGGCGTCCTCCAGGAGCGCCTTGCGCTCCTTCATCTCCGTCTCGGTGGCGGCGCCGCAGTGGATCTCGGCCACGCCGCCGGCCAGCTTGGCGAGCCGCTCTTGGAGCTTCTCGCGGTCGTAATCGCTGGTGGTCGTCTCCAGCTCCCTGCGAATCTGTTCCGCACGGCCGTCGATCGCCTTCTTGGATCCTGCACCCTCGACGATCGTGGTCGAATCCGAGGTGACGATCACCTTCTTCGCCGTGCCCAAATCGGAGATCTTCACCGAATCCAGGGAGACGCCGAGGTCCTTGAAGATGCCCTGGGCGCCGGTGACCGTGGCGATGTCGCCGAGCATCGCCTTGCGGCGGTCGCCGTAGGCGGGTGCCTTCACCGCACAGACGCGCAGCACGCCACGGAGTTTGTTCACCACCAGCGTGGCCAGCGCCTCGCCCTCGATGTCTTCGGCCACGATCAGCAGGGGCCGCCCCTCCTTGCTCACCGTCTCCAGGAGAGGAACCAGGTGCTTCGCGCTGGAGATCTTCTCTTCGTGGACGAGCACCAGGCACTTCTCCAACTCGACGGTCTGCTCGTCCTGGTTGGTCACGAAATGGGGTGAGAGGAATCCGCGATCGAACTGCATTCCCTCGACCACGTCGTAGGTTGTCTCCGCCGTCTTCCCCTCTTCGATGGTGATCACCCCATCCTTGCCCACCTTGAGGAAGGCCTCGGCCAGCACGGAACCGATGGACGTGTCGCCGTTGGCGGCGATGGACGCCACCTGCTGGATCTCCTTCTTGCTCTTCGGATCGACCGGGGTGGCCATCTTGCCGATGGCCTCGACGACGGCAGCGGCGGCCTTGTGCATCCCGCGGCCGATCGACATGGGGTCCGCGCCTCCGGCGATCATCCGCAGCCCCTCCCGGTACATCGCCTCGGCGAGCACGGTGGCCGTGGTGGTCCCGTCGCCGGCGACGTCGTTCGTCTTCTTGGCCGCTTCGCGGACCAGTTGGGCGCCGAGGTTTTCGTTGGGGTCTTCCAAGTCGATGTCTTGGGCCACGGTGACGCCGTCTTTGGTAATCTTCGGCGAACCCCACCCCTTATCGAGCACGGCGTTGCGGCCCCTCGGCCCCAGCGTAGTGCGGACGGCGCGGGCCAGCTTGGTCACCCCGGCCGAGAGCGGCTGGCGAGCGGCGTCTTCAAAGACGAGTAGTTTTGCCACAGCGTATTCCTCCTCAATGGCTGGCGAGAAACGTCTATTCCGCGGTGCGCCCAGCGATGGGCAGGCCTCGCGTAATCCGCGGCGCGCGGGCAACACCACCGTTTGTGGGGAGATGTCAATGTAACCGCAGAGGGGCGCTCGCCCCATCGGACCGCCGCGGACAGCACTCTTGGCAGTCACCCCGCCTGGGGCGGCGTTCTATGCAATCGGCGTGCCGCGAGAGGGGGACGATGCCCCAACCATCGATCGAGCAAAGAGATCGGACCGAAGAATGCCTCGCAGAAAGGATCCGACCCCTCAGCCACCGCCAAGCTATATGCCATATTGGCAGGCGGCTGCCAGGGGCCGTTTACTCGATCGTGGAGCCGATGGAAACCCTGGGGGCCCGCCGAAGTGTGGTGCCCAATCGCGGGGAAGCAGGGATCAAGCCCCCATGGGCTTTCGTGCGGCGGCGTCTTGGGCCCCTTGGAGCCTCGCGCCCCCGGTCCACCACCTCGGCAGTCGTCCGCGCCGGTATGGCCTTGGCGCCTCGATGGCTGGGGGGTAAGGTAAAAGGACGCTTGGCGGACTCGCGTCGGCCCCGCTTCGCCACGGGCGCGGGCGCGCGACGTCGGTTCCGCCTTTCCCCCCACGGCCCACGCCGTCGACGATGATGTCCCCACGGACCGAATTCGAGCGCTGCGCGTTGACCAGTGGGCTGCTCAGCGAGGAGCAGCTCGACGAGGCCCGCGCCCTGCTGGAAAGGTCGGGTACGGCCTCGGGCGACGGTTCCTCGCTCGGCGAACCGCTTGCCGATACCCTCGTCGAACTTGAGTACCTCAACGCCTGGCAGGCGCGCCAGCTGCTCGACGGACGGACCCGCTTCACCCTGGGCCCCTACACGATCGTCGATTCCATCGGCCGCGGGGGGATGGGCCAGGTCTTCAAGGCCGAGCATACCGTTCTGGGCCGCACCGTGGCCATCAAGGTGCTGCCGCGGGCCCGCTCCACGCCGGAGTCGATCCTCAACTTCATGCGCGAGATCCGGGCCTTGGCCCGCCTGGACCACGAGAACCTGGTGCGCGCCTACGACGCCGGCCACGACGCCAACGTCTATTACCTGGTCACCGAGTACGTCCCCGGAACCGACCTCAGGAAGCTCGTGCGGCGCACGGGGCCGCTGAGCATGGAAGAAGCGGCCCGGATCGTCTCGCAGGTGGCCGTGGGCCTGGAGCACGCCCACCAGCAGGGCCTCGTCCACCGCGACGTGAAGCCGGGAAACGTACTCGTGACGCCCGAGGGACGGGCCAAGCTCTCGGACCTCGGATTGGCGGGGCCCATCAGCGGCGATGCGGAGAGCGACCTGCGGTTCGGCAAGATCGTGGGGACCGCCGACTACCTATCTCCCGACCACATCCGCGACCCCCTCCACCCCACTCCGGCCTGGGACATCTACTCGCTCGGCTGCACGCTCTACTACGCGGTGACGAGCAAGGTTCCCTTCCCCGGAGGCTCCACGGCCGACAAGGCCCGCGCCCACTGCGAGCTCCGCCCCCTCAACCCCCGGCAGCTCAACGCCTCGTTGTCCACCGAATTCGTCGACATCCTGGCGGAGATGATGGCCAAGGAGCCCGCCGACCGCATCCGCTCGGCTGCCGAACTCGCCGCCCGGCTGGGGCCCTGGGCGTCGCGTCCGCTCACCGGGCCGCTGGGCGAGCGGACCGCCCGCCGTGCGGCCGTCACGGCGCTTTCCGTCGGCCTCCCGCCCCATCCGCCGGCGGAGGGCGGCCTCGCCGACACGCAGTCCAGCTTCCCCGAGGTTTCAGCCGGCCCCAGCGGGCCCCGCGACGCCTCCGGCGAGACGTCGCAGAATACCCATTCGGTCGCCGCCGCCGCCGACGAAACCTTGCCGCGCATCGACGCGCCGGGCGGAGAGGGGCCGAGCCCCCTCCACCCCCTCTGGGTGCTGCTTGTCTTGCCCGCCGCCCTGACTGCCATCGCCCTGGTTCTCGGGTGGCTCATTCAAGGTCTCATGCGGTAGACCGGTGCGACGACCGTCCGGGGAGCGGATCACGGCGCGCCGCGCGCACCCACCGTTGCCGGCGGGGCGATCGCCGGCGCATAGGTGACCGGCGCGCGAGGAGGGCCCAAGCGGTTGCCGCCACCGGCCGGAGAGACCGCCGGCGTGGATCCCCTCCTCACGAACGGGCGCCTGACCTTAGATGATCCCGCCGTGCGTGCGGTACGGCGTCATGTGGCTCGGCTGGTCGAGAAACCAGATCCGCTCCCATTCGTCGAGGATGAGGCGGAGGTTTTCCGAAGTGAAGAGCAACTGCTGCGTACGCCGCGGTGGATCGGCAGAAAAGGCCGGGATCAGGCAGCCGGTCGACGTACCGAGGAGCAGCCCGCAGAGAATGGCCAACAGCGCTTTGCGCATGGCGTAACCCTTCCGTGAGAATCGAGTATCCAGCGCCAACGGCGCCCGCGAAAAGTCCGTCGTTCCACGAGGAACCCCCCCCGCGCTTCGCGGCGCAGCGGGCGGTTCGATCGGGGACAACACCGTAGTGGCCCGCCACGCCCCCACCGGCCGGGACCGGGAGAACGCGGCCGGCCTCCTGCCGAAGGCGGGGGAACCGCCTGCAGCATCGGGGCCGGTCGGACGCGAAGTCTGACGGAGCCGAAGTCGAACGACACGCGGGAAAAGCCTCGACTCGAAGCACGGATGGGTCGGACTGGCTTCGATCGGGGCAGGGACGATAGCAGGTTTTGCTCTCGGCGCCGAGGCCAATTGGCCGGGGATTTCTCGGCGGCGAGCGAGCGGCGGTAGAGCGTGTTCGGTGTCGGCAGGGGGGGCGCCGCGCGGCGGGCTCTCGCGGCATCGGTTTCGATGCGGGAGCGCGGGGGGGGGTTATTCGCCGCCCGGGTCTGCCCCGTAAGTGCTTGAAATGCCGAGGGTTTCTGGAACTTCGGCCGCTGCCGACGGCACTGCCGCACTCGTTGCCCGCGCGGCGCGGGCACGCTGTTCCTCCCGGCGCTCCAGCTCGCGAACACGTTCTTCCATCTGCTTGCCTGGCTTGAACGTCACGACGAACTTCTCCGGGACAAACACCGTCTCGCTGGTCCGGGGATTGCGAGCCTTGCGGGGGGCCCGGCGTTTCACCTCGAAGACCCCGAAGTTGCGCAACTCGATGCGCCCGTCCGCGACCAAGGTCTCGACGATCGCATCGAACGTCTTCTGAACGATTTCCTTCGTCTTCAGTTGGGTAAGCCCAATCTCTTCGGAAATGGTTCGGACGATCTCTTTCTTCGTCACGACTCGGTTCTCCCGGGAACGATGGTCGCCCAGCCTCGGGGCCGCCGAATACCACCGGATTCGACCGACACGCTGCAAGTGTAGATGCTGCAACAAGTAGAGTCAAGATCAAACTGCCGCAACCCAGGCGAACCGCGGCGAACCTACCCCCGGTCTTCCGGGAGTGGTTCGGTACACAAATCCTTATTGCCAAAGACCTTATCGGCGATTCTCTGCCGCCCGGGGAGGGCCGATTGACGCAAGCCATTGATTTCAAAAGACTTACGAAATCAAACCTCCCTCGGTCCGCCGGGCACGGCGGGTGCATACCCTGCCGTCGCGACGGTTACGGCTAGTTATCGTCTGCTCATCCGGCAAAATCCAAGGAATCGCTAGGATCGGCGCCATCGCCTCTGCCGCACACTACTTAACGTGAGGGGGCTTAAATTGACAAAATCTAGTGGTCAACCAGGAGGGCGTCCCGGCGTGGCCTTCCCCTCACACAAAGTGGAAATCAGTTTCTTGCTTTGCGCAGCTTACCCAATTAAGATCGATGTGGTGGCGGCTTGCCCGAGTGCGGCAGGCCGGCGCCGCAGTGGCTCACCCCGTCGTTGTGTCACCTCGTACGCTCCCGACCGCGGTCCTGGAAGCCGCGGACCGCGGTGGGAGCGTTACCGGAAACAGTGGGGTCCCGTTAGGCACCGCGCGGTCGCAGGGAGTTGGGTTCGTTCGGCGACCCGGCAGACGCGCCCGTCGAAATCGTGCAGGTTGATTTACCGTGGAGAAGGCATTCATGCTCTGGCAAGCTGTCGGTAAGCGGACGGTCCCGGCCCTGGCGGCCCTGGCGTTGGCATGGTGCGCGGCACCGCGGGCCTTGGCGCAAGAAAATGATGTCGAAGCGATTGGGCAGGCGGGAGTCGTGGTGGACGCCCAAGGGGTGCTCCATACACACCGCTTCCCTGATCCGGGCGGGCAACTCACCCGCGAACGGCTCCAGGCCGCGCGGCAGAACCTCGACCCCCAGGTGGCCCGGTCCAGCCCCTTGCGGAAGGTCTCACTCAACCGCCTGGAAGCGGCGGTGGCCGCCAACAGCGGAGCCCTGACCGACGAGATGCGCTACCTCGCCGGGATGCTCCGCGTGCGGTTCGTGTTCTTCTATCCCGAAACCAAGGACATCGTGCTCGCCGGACCGGCCGAGGGCTGGGCGACCATGCCTTCGGGGCGCGTGGTGGGGATCACCACGGGCCGGCCCACATTGCGGCTCGACGATCTCGTGGTCGCCTTGCGGGCCTTTCCCCCGGACGGTGAGCCGACGCCGGCGATCACCTGCTCGATCGACCCCACGCCCGAAGGCCTCGCCGCCATGCAGCAGTTCCTCCGCCGTGTGAGCGGCTACCGGCCTGGCCAGGAGCCGATGATTGCCGAGGGACTGCGGACCAGCTTGGGCCTGCAGACCGTGGCCATCAGCGGGGTTTCCCCGCAGACCCACTTCGCCCAGGTGCTCGTCGAGGCCGACTATCGCATGAAGCTCATCGGCATCGGCTTGGAGCAGCCGCCGGTGCGCATGGCCAGCTTCGTCGACCGCGTCAACCCCAGGCAGGTGAGGCGCAACGCCCTGATGCGCTGGTACTTCGTGCCCGACTACGAATGCGTTCGCATGAGCGACGACGGGCTGGCCATGGAGCTGGTGGGCGAAGGCGTGAAGCTCGTCGGTGAGGACGAGCTGGTGACCGCGGGCGGCGAGCGGGTCGCCGCCGCGCGGCGGAATCCCGCCAGCGAGGCCTTCGTCAACTCCTTTACCCAGCGCTACCCGGAGTTGGCGCAGCGCTCGCCGGTCTTCGCCCAGCTCCGCAACGCGATCGACCTGGCCGTGGTGGCCGCCTACATCCAGCAGGAGGACCTGTACCACCGCGCCGAATGGCCGCTGGAGCTCTTTGGGGACGAGGGCCGGTTCTCCGTCGAAACCTACACCGCGCCGCAGTATGCCCTGCCGGCCGTCAACGCCTTGACTCGCGGCAACCAACTGATGCTCCCCGTCGGCGGCGGCGTCCGCATCGAGCCCGCCCTGGCCCTGATTCCGGACCATATCCTCGCCGATCAGAGCGAGCACCTCTCCCGGGCGCGCCAGGAGACGGCTCCCCAGCTCGCCGAAGGCCAGTGGTGGTGGGACTGACCCGCCTCACAGGGGACGGTAGGGGTCGGTGAAATCGTACCAGCCGGCCGAAGGTTCCCGCGGCGGTCCCTGTGCGGTCGGTGCCGCGGTCCGCTTGCGGATGCGATCGCGCTCCTCGAGTGCGCGGCGGATGGTAACGGCCAATTCCACCGCGTTGCAGGGCTTCGTGAAGAAATGGAAGACGCGCCCCTCGTTGACGGCGCGTATCGCCAGTGCGGTGGTGGGATAGCCCGTGAGCACGATCCGCATCACGTCCGGGTAGTGCTCGGCTACCCAGGCGAGCAGATCGCTCCCGGATAGTCCCGGCATCGACTCGTCGGCGACGACAACGTCCACGGGATGGGCCTTGAACACCGCCACGGCCTCGCGGCCGTCGTGCGCCGTGAAGAGCCGATAGGGCTGCTGGCGGAGCGTGCGGACCATGCTCCGCAGGAGGTTCGGGTCGTCGTCGACGAAGAGGACCGTATGTTCGGGCATGATATCTCCTCGGAGCCGCTGCGTGCCGGCGGGAGGGGGAGGTGCCGGCCCGCAGCCTTGCTGCCTGCCGTGTGACGGTTTGCCTACTCGATCGCTCGCCCCTCACCAGCCACCACCTCCAGGGGAACGCCGCCTTCGGTGCCGGCCGGCTCCGGGCAGCACGCGTGACCGGCCGCGGCCTCGCAGGGCAGGCGGACGATGAACGTCGTCCCTTCCCCCGGCGTGGAGTGGAAGCGGATCGTGCCCCCGTGCCCCCTGGTGACGATGGCGTGGGCGATGCTCAGTCCCTGGCCGCTCCCCTCGCCGACCTCCTTCGTGGTGAAGAAGGGGTCGAAGACGCGGTCGGAGACCGCTTCGGGGATACCCACGCCGCTGTCTTCGACGGCCACTTCGACCTCGTCGCCGTCGTAGCGGGTGCGGATGGTAATGGCGCCCTTCTTCGTGTCATCTCCGCGGGCGGCGATGGCCTGGGCGGCGTTGACGATCAGGTTGACGAACACCTGGTTGAGCTGGCCGGCCAGCCCCTGCACCGGGGGCAGTGCCGGTTCCAGGTCCAGGTTGACCTGGGCCAGGTGCTTCCAGGTGTTGCGGCTGACGGTCAGCGTGCTCCGCAGGGCGCGGTTCAGGTCGACGGGCTGCTTCTCCTCGTCGGCCGGGTGAGAGAATTCCTTCATGGCCCGCACGATGGTCGCCACCTGCTCGATCCCCTCGAGCGCCTGCCGGATGGCGGCGGGAATCTCTTCGCGGAGGTAGTCGACTTCGGCCTCTTCGAGGAGCGATGCCAGCTCCGCGATCCGTTCCGGCGGAACCGCTCCTCCGCGCGCAGCCCGCACCATCTCGCCCACGTGGGCGAGTACGCGGCCAAGGTCGGCGAAGCCGTCGCCGAGGAAGCGGATGTTGTCGCCGATGTACTGCGTGGGGGTGTTGATCTCGTGGGCGATGCCCGCGGCAAGCTGGCCGACGGCCTCCAGCTTGTGCGCCTGAACCAGTTCCCGTTCCATCCGCTTCCGTTCGCTGACATCCACGCACACCTGGGCCACCATCCACTTCCCGCTCTCGTCCTGGAAGGGGAACGTGGTCACCTGGACGGGGCGGTCGCCCTCGCGGGTGAGCTGGGTCTCGTAGACCACGGTCTCTTTCGTCTCCAGGGCCTTCACGAGGCCGCAGCCGTCGCACGGTGCCCTGCGGCCGTGGAAGTATTCGTGGCACTTCCGGCCCGTGAAGTCGCCGTACGAAGCCCCCCAGCCCGGATCCACATAGCGGACGAAGTGGTTCTCGTCGATGATGTCCATCCCCGTCTTGGTCGCCGCGAGGATAAACTCCATCCGCTGCCGCAGGGTGCGCGCCTCGGCCTCGGCGGCGGACCGCTCTACGGCCCGCCCCAGCCGCTCGGCGACGTCCTTCAGGAGCATCCGTTCCTCAGCGGAGAACGGCCCCTCGTCCCCCGCGGGGCACGGTTCCGCATAGCCCACCTCGACCGCGCCGACGACCCGGCCGTGGACCTGGACCGGGAAGGCCAGCTTCCACAAAGAGTCCCGGTAGTTGGCCGAATGGGCCTCGTGATCCCCGATGCGGACCCTAGCCACGGCCACTTCGTTGTACGTCCAGGCACGGGGGATGATATCGGCGGCCTTCTCGACGAGTTGACGGACCGAGAGGCCCGGAATCTCCAACAGGCGGGAGACGGCGTAGAGGCACTGCATCTCCTTGAGGCGCTCGCCGAGGAGAAATCGCTGCCGGACCAACTCCTCCTCGGCGAGTCTCCGCTCGGTGACGTCCTGGCAGACGCCCAGCAGGCGTTGCGGCGCCCCCTGCGCGTCGCAGACCACCCGCCCGCGGACGGCCACGTACCGTTCTTCCCCATCGGGACGGAGAATGCGATACTCGAGTTGGAAATCCTCTCGGCTGGCCAGGTGGCGCTCGAGGGTGCCCCTCACCAGCGATCGATCCTCCTCGTGAACGGAAGTAAGGTAATCCTCCATCCGCCGCGGCACCTCGGCGGGGGTGATCCCCGCCAGCCGGCATGTCGTTTCGTCCCAGGACATGCGGTCCTCGACAACGGACCACTCCCATACGCCTATAGCGGTCGCCTTCAAGGTCAGGTCCAGCCGCCGCTGGCTCTCGCGGAGGGCCTCGTCCGCCCTGATCTTCGCTTGGTCGTGCGCGTGCTCCGCCAGCACACGCCGGACCCGCATCGTCAGGAGTTGAAGGATTTCGCCCTCCATTCCTTTGTGGATGTAGTCGCTGGCGCCGAGCTTCATGGCCTCCACGGCCATTGTCGTGCTCCCCGTGCCGGTGACCATGATTATCGGGATGGTGTCGCCGCGTCCGCGGAGGATTCGGAGCACCTCGAGGCCATCGCAGCCGGGGAGGGAATGGTCCAGGAGGAGAAGATCGAAGTCCTCCCGGGCGAGCCGGGCCAACGCCTCCTCGCCGTCGAAGGCCAACTCGACCTCGAACTCCTCGCGCGTCAGGTAGCGGTGCAGCAGTCGCGCCAGCGTGCGGTCGTCCTCGACGCAGAGAATACGGGGGTGGGTTCGCTGGACCATGGGAGTGGCTTTGTTGGGACGATGCGGTGGCTCCTTGCCGGGCCGCGGGAGCGGTGTCATTCGATTGTGGTTTCTTCCACGTACTCGCAGCCGTCGAGAGGATAGGCGGCGCCGACCTTCATGGGCACGAAGACCTTGATCGGCTTGGGGATGCCGATGTTCACGGCGTAGTTCCGCAGCCGGGTGCGGATGGCGGTGGTGACCTCCTGCCCCTTGCTGCACAGCAGCGTCTCCTGCAGGGAGCGGACGTCCTCGGCGAGGATCATGCCGTCGACCAAATCGTTGACCATGACGCGGCGGACGACGTGCATCTCGGTGACCTGGAGCACGGCGGTGACGGCCTCGAGGACCCGCGGATCGTAGTGGCCCTCGCGGTCGTTGATCTCCGCCAGGGCCATCTCCGGCGAGAGGCCGCCGCTGATGAGCGTATCCCAATCGAGGGCGAGCTTGAGGACGCGGCTGCCCACGGGGATCTGCTCGCCCGAGCGGTAATCGGGCGGGAAGCCGCGGCCGTTGAAGAGCTTCTCCTGGTAGCCGACGATCTCGGCGATCTGTTCGAGGCGGGGGATGGCGGCGAGCAGGTCGCGCCCTACGCGGGGATAGCTGCAGAAGGCCTCCTGTTCGGTGCCGCTGAGCTCCTCGCCGCGGTAGGCGCGGACGATGATGTTCTCGGGGACGGCGACGCAGCCGATCTGCGAGAGCATGGCGGCCATCTCCACGCGCCAGGCGTCGGCGATGCCCATCTCGCGGCAGAGCTCGGCCACGATGCGGCGGACCCGCGTGGCGCGGCCGAAGGCCACGGGACTGACCAGCGTGAGGACGTCGGTGAGCACGCGGACGGCGCCCGCGAGGGTCTTGGAGAGGAGTTCCCGCTCCGCGGTGATCAGGTGGTACTGCCGAATGCCCGCCTCGAGGGCCTGGGCGAAGACCTCCGGGGGGCAGGGCTTGGTGAGGAAGCGGAAGATGTGCCCCTCGTTGACCGCCTCGAGGGCCGTCTGCTGGTCGGCGTTGCCCGTGAGCATCATCCGCACCGTGTCCGGGGCCAGCGCGCGGAGGCGGGCGAGGAGCTCGACGCCGTTCATCTCCGGCATCCGCATGTCGGCCACGACCACCGCGTAGGGCCCCTGCGCGGCCACTGCGGCCAGGGCCTCTTCTCCCCCCTCGGCCGTATCGAGCTGGAAGCGGCGGTGCAAGGCCCGCTTGTAGGCGGCCAGGACGTTGGAGTCGTCGTCGACGCAGAGGATTCGCTCGCTCATGGTGCCACTCCGTGAACCAGAACCGGGTGGTCGCCCGCGGCGGCCGCCTCGCGGCAGATGACGTTCCAGTGTTCGAACCTCGATTCCAGGCCCAGCCGCTCCAGGTAGGCGCCGTCGAGAAGCGTGCTCGCCCCGAAGAGATCGGCGAAGACGTCCTCGATGACCACGCTGGCCACGTGGACCGCGGTGAGGGGGGAGAATCTCTCGTCGCCGGTCCGGCCGGGATGGTGGTGATGGGCGATGGCTTGGACGAGCGGGTCGGGGAGTCCCCAAAGGGCCATGAGGTATCCGCCCACGGCGCCGTGATGCGTGGCCAGGCGGTCCTCCTCCGACTCCCAGAGGGTGATCCGGCGGCGGCGCGCTTCGGCCAAGATGGAAGGGTATTCGTCCGGGGCGTGCTCGGCGAGCACGAGGATGCCCACGTCGTGGAGGAAGCCCGCCAGGTAGGCGTCGTCGGCGAGTTGGACGTCGCCGGTCTCTGCGCGGGCCAGGCCGCGGGCGGCCCGGGCCACGGCCAGGCTGTGCTCGGTCAGCCGGGCGACGCGACGCTGCTGTTCGGCGTTGCCGGCCGAGGGTGCGAAGACGGCGGCCGTCGTGGCGAGGGCCTTGATCGTTTCGAGATCGAAGAGGCTGGCCGCCCGCAGGGGGTCGGCGACCCGCTGCGGCGAGCCGAAGAAGCCGCTGCTGACGACCTGCATCATCTTGGCGGTCATGCCCACGTCGGCGGCGATCGTCCTGCGGACGCGGTCGGCGTCGGCGGGATCCGCGCCCAATTCGGCCATCAGCGCGTCGTAGTGTGCGGGGAGGCTGGGGACGGCCGCAATCCGCGAAACGAGCCGCTTGTGCCGGTCGTCGGCGAGCTGGTCGCGGAGGCGGCAGGCCTGGGCCACGGCGGCCTTCAGGCTCTCCGAGTCGCAGGGCTTGGTGAGGAACTGGTGCGCGGGCCCCACGGTCTTGAGCACGGTGGCGTGGTCGCACTGCCCGGAAAGGACGATCCGCACCATCGCCGGATGGCGGCGCATCACCTCTCCGAGCAGCTCCGCCCCGTCCATCCCCGGCATCCGCATGTCGGTGACGACCACGTCGAAGGGGGCCGCGGCGAGGCGCTCCAGCGCCTCCGGCCCGCTCAGGGCAAACTCCATCTGCCACTCCCGGCGGAGCACGCGGAGCATCCGCCGCAGGCCGTCGAGGATCTTCGGCTCGTCGTCGACGAAGAGGATGCGGTTCACGGGACGTCACCTCCCGTCTCGACCAGAGCCGGTGCCGCGTCGTGGAAGCGGGCGGCGATGCGGCGGATCTCGGGGAGCACGGCCATGAAGGCCGACACCATCTCGGGGTCGAAGTGCGATCCGGAACCCTCGGCGATGATCGCCAGCGCCTCCTCCTCGCCTACGGCGCGCTTGTAGGGGCGGTCGGACCGGAGCGCGTCGAAGACGTCGCAGACGGCGACGATCCTCGACTCGAAGGGGATATCCGCGCCGGCGACGCCCAGCGGATAGCCGGAGCCGTCCCACTTCTCGTGGTGCGTCAAGGCGACGGTGGCCGACATCTCGATCGTCGGGTCACCGCCGAGGTCTTCGTCGCCGGCGAAGAAACACTCCAAGAGAGGGGCAATCGCCTTGGGGCGCTCGCGGAGGAGCCGTTCGCCGATCACGCAGTGCCGCTGCATCACCGCCCACTCCCCGGGACTGAGGGGCCCGCGTTTGAGGAGGATGCTGTCGGGAATGCCGATCTTGCCGATGTCGTGCAGCGGCGCCGCCACCAGGATCGTCTGCTGGTACTCGGTGTCCATGCCCAGCTCGCGGGCCAGGGCGCGGCTGTAGCAGCCGACACGCACGACGTGGTTGCCGGTCTCTTCATCGCGGTGTTCGGCCACCTTGGCCAGGCGGCAGACGAGGTTGAGCCGCCCGTGGGCCAGCGCCGACGACTGCTCGTGGATCCTCCTGCGGAGCAGATCGTTGTAGGCCCGCAGCTCGTCCTGCTGCGACTTGAAGCGGAGCATGTTGTGCAGCCGGGCGACGAGCTGCTGCACGTCGGCGGGCTTGCGGATCAGGTCGGCGGCGCCGAGTTCGAGGGCCCGGCGCTTGAGGTCGCGGTCGCCCAGCCCGGTGAGCATCACCACGGGGAGAGTGCAGGTCGGCTCGTAGCTGCGGATCGCCTCGAGCAGCTCCAGGCCCGTCATGCCCGGCATCCTCACGTCGGTGACCAGGGCGTCGGGGACCTGCCGGCGGACCCGTTCCCAGGCGGCGGCGGGATCGGCGAAGAACTCCATCTCCCACTCGTGCCGGTGGCTGCGCATCACGCGCTGGAGGGCCTGGAGGACGGCCGGCTCGTCGTCGACGAAGAGAACGTGTTTCTTCATGCGGGTCTACTCCCGGGTGGCGCGGGGCGCAGGGTTCGGATGGATGGGGAGCCGCACCGTGAAGGTCGTACCGCGGCCGAGCTCGCTCTCGAAGCCGATGGCCCCCCCGTGACGCTCGGTGATGATCGTGTGGGCGATGGCCAGCCCCTGCCCCGTACCCCGGCCCACGGACTTGGTGGTGAAGAAGGGATCGAAGATGCGCGAGCGGACCGCCCAGGGGATCCCCGCTCCCGTGTCGGCCACCGAGACGATCACCCCATCGTTCTCGCGGCGCGTGGCGACGGTGATCTTCCCCATCTCCCCCTCGCCCCGCTGGCTCTTTTCGGCAATGGCGTGGGCGGCGTTGACGATCAGGTTCAGGAACACCTGGTTGCAGTCGCCGGGGATGCAAGTCACCAGGGGGAGATCGGGCGCGAGGTCGGTGGCCACCTCGGCAACGTATTTCCATTCGTTCCGGGAGACGGTGAGCGTGCTCTCCAGGGCCTTGTTGAGGTCTACGGCCTGCATCTCGTGACCGCCCGGGTGGGAGAACTCCTTCATGCTGAGGACGATCTTGGAAACGCGCCGCACGCCGTCGAGCGACTGGGCGATGGCCGCGGGAATCTCCTCGACGAGGTACTCCAGGTCGGCCTCGTCCATGGCGGCGAAGACTCGGGCAAGCCCTTCCGGAGAACGGCACGCCGGCGCCGGCCCCTCGGGCCCGCGGGCTTCCCCCTCGCGGAGCGCCCGGCACGCCGAGAGGACGTGGATCAGGTCGCGGAAGGCGTCGTCCAGGAAGCGGACGTTGTCGCCGATGTACTGCGTGGGGGTGTTGATCTCGTGCGCGATCCCCGCGGCAAGCTGGCCGATCGACTCCAGCTTCTGGGCCTGGCGGAGCTGGGTCTCGAGCGTCCGTTTCTCGGTGATGTCGCGGAAGGTGATCACCGCGCCGACGAGCTGCCCTCCCTCGTGAATGGGCTTCCCCGTGTATTCCACGGGGAAGCTGGTGCCGTCCTGGCGCCAGAATACTTCGTCGCCGCTGGTCGAGCGGCCGTCGCCTTCGAGGGTGCGGCAGACCGGGCACTCGCCGGGCGGGCTCGCCGAGCCGTCGCAAAGGGTCTGGTGGACGGTCTCGTGCATGGACCGGCCCACCAGCGCGGCCACGTCCCAGCCGAGCATGCGGGCGGCGGCGGGGTTCACGAAGATCATGGTGCCTTGCCGGTCGACCCCCATGATCCCCTCGCCCGCCGAATTGAGAATCATCTCGTTCTGCATGTGAAGCCGCCGCAGCTCCTCCTCGGCCTGCTTCCGCTCGGTGATGTCGCGGAAGATGCCGATGAAGAGGCGGCGGGAGCCGAGGGAGACCTCGCTCACCGAGACGTCCATGGGGAACATGGAGCCGTCCTTTCGGCACCCCGGCACCTCGCGCCGCAGCGTCGTTCTCCGCGCATCGCCGTCAGCGATTCCCGTGCCGCCTCCGTCGTGCCACCAGAGATGGTAGGGGACGGGCATGAGGATCGAGATGCTGCGGCCGATCATCTCGGAGGGACCGTAACCGAATATCTCGGCGGCGGTGGCGTTGAAGGATTCGATCCGCCCCGTCTCGTCCACGGTGACGATGCCGTCGGCGGCGGCCATCATCAGGGCGCGGAGCTGGCTGGCGTGCTCCTGCTCGGCGCGGATCCGCCCCTCGCGCTCCTCGATGACCGCGGCGATGGCCAGGGAGTGGCTGGCGCGAAGCGTCTCGTGCTCGGCGAGGAGGTGGTCGATGCGTGTCCGCAGCGTGGCTTCGTCGCGCCCCCGCTTGACGATCCCTCCTGCCACGGCGGCGAGCAGGACGTCGCGACCGTGCCCCTCGGGGATGGGGTCGGTGAAGCCACAGGCGAGAAGGCGCTCGTCCGCCAACCCCTTGAGCCGCGCCGCCACAATCCGGCCGCTCCCCAATGCTTTCGGTGCCGGCGCTCTCCACGTGCTCGTCCCCTTCAGCCGGGCGGGCAGGTCGGCGGCCAGGCGGGTCGCTGCCTCGCGATCCACCGCGAGGTGGAATTCCTCGAGGCTCAACAGGCGGCCCTGGGCGTCGGCAAGGAGCATCCAGGCCGGCCGGCCGGGGCGGGCCAGCGCTCGAGTCCCTGGGACCGCCTCGTCGACCACGTCCAGGAGATCGGGGATGCTTTCCAGAATGCTGTCCATGGCCTTGGCTACCCCCTTTCGGTTCCCACCTGAAAGAGGCTTTCGTTGGCGGCGATCTCCTGGTCGAGGTCCTCGGCCAGGACCTGAATGTCCTCCTTGGTAATGGCCAGTCCCTGCAAGGCGGGCAAGGAGACCTGGACCAGCTTGGCGCCCACCGAGCTCATCCCCTTGAGCGTGCAGATGAGATTCGCGACCTCGACGCAGCGGACGATGTCGATATCGGGCCCCCGATAGGCGGCCGAGTTGTGGTGGTGGCGGATCGCCTCGCGGACCGCGGAGGGGAAACCCCAGTTGGCCGCCACCGCTTCGGCGAGCGTCGTGTGGTCGTACCCCAGGACGCGGCGTTCGATGGTCGCCAGCGGAACGTCGGGCTCCAGCGAGGCGATGACGGTGCAGAACTTCTCGTGGGCGTGCTGGTCCTCGAGGATGATGCCGATATCGTGCAATAGCCCGGCGAGGAAGGCGTCTTCAAAGGTGGGGAGCTTCCGCCGCAGGCCGATGAGCCGGGCGCAGATGCCCACCGAGACGAGGTGCCGCCACAGGCCGAGGCGGCGGTAGTTGCCGATCTGCTCGTCCCGCTTGAAGAGCTCGCTCACGCTGGCCGTCATCGCCAGGTTGCGTATCTGCTTGAGTCCCAGGTAGGCGATGGCCTGCTGGAGGTTGGTGATCCGCGTGCGAACCGCGTAGGCCGAGGAGTTGACGTTGCGGAGCACGCGTGCGCTCAAGGCGGCGTCGGCTTCCATGACCTCCTTGAGGTCGGCGGCGCCCGAATCGGGATCGTTGGCGATCTCCATCACCTTGAGGGCGATCTGCGGCAGGGTGGAAATCTCGTCGATGCGGCGGACCATCCGCTCCAGAGGCGGTGGAAGTCCCTTGGCCGTGGCCGGTAGTGGCGTCATGGATGGATACCCCCGCGGGTAAACGTTCCGGAGTCGAACTGTCCTTGGTACGCGGCACAGGCCCTGTGCCGTGCATGGTCGAGCTGGACCTGGCGAGGGAGCGGCAGCAGCCCATCGACCGGTCTCTCCAGCGGTCCGTCCACACCAGCGCGGCACCGCTCAGAGGCCTGTGCGGCGTACTGTCTCCAACTGCGCAGCACCCTGCTGCCATGAGCCGCTTCCCCGAACTGGCCGGCCGGGGAAGGATCGGCAACCACCGACGGCCGACCCGTCGACGTTCGGACAGGCTGTTCGGCCGGGGACCCTTCCGCCGCGAGAGGACAGTATCCGCCCCGACGAGGGCGAGCTTCAACCTAAGCCTAGGTCCTGCTTTGGCTCGATGGAGTGTCCCGTCGTGCATCCGGCAGGCCGCTGCTGCCGCGGCGCGGCGCAATCCGCACAAACCTCATGGACGCAACAGGGATCGGCCAGGCGCCGATCGGACGAGCCGACCGGGGCGGGGGTCGCCTCAACGCCAACGGCGAAGGAGAGCTGTCGCGCAGAAGACCGCCAGCCAGGCAAGCCCGCTGACGGCGGCGCCGAGGCGGAGGGGGCGGGGACGGTACTGGTAGACGAGGCGGTGGCGGCCGGGGCCGAGCCAGGCGCCCCGCATCACCCGGTGGGTGCGGAGGATGGGCTCCTGCCGCGGCGGCTCCCCTTCGCTGTGGACCCAAAGCTCCCAGCCGGGAAAATACTGGTCGGCAAGAACGACCAGCCCCGGGGCCGCGAGGTGGGCCTCGATCTCGACGCACTGCGGCTCGTAGACGACCACGCGGCACGATTCCCCGGCTACCGCATGGCGCGTGGTCTCATCGACGGGGAAGTCGTGAGGATCCGCCTCGACGACGGCGGATCGCCGCAGATCGCGGGGACGGCCGGCCGGCGCGAGAACCTCAGCGGTCCGCGCACGCAGGGCGTCGGGGTCGTCGGCGGGGTCCAGCCGCACCACGTGGTCGGCGATCCATGCCCGCGGGAGCGGCTCGACGAGCCTGAAGAGCCCGGCATCGGCGGCGTCGAAAGCCTCGACGGCTCGGGTGCGCGGCGGCGGCGGCCGCGGCGGCAGCACAAGGTATTCCGCCCCCGTCGCCTCCCAGCGGCCCCCGCTCACCGCGGCGGCCAGGAAGACCTCGTAATCGAACGCCCTCATCGTGCCGTGCACCTCGGCAGCAGCGATCCGCCAGGGGAGGTTGTACTTCGGCCAGAGCGTGTCGCGCTCCCAGCGAATCGACTCGGCGAATCGCTGCGGGGAACCTTCCCTGCGCCAGGACTGCGGCACCCAGAGGCCCCGGCGGTGGACCCGGACAGGGGCGGGCTCTGCGGCCGCCGCCGGGTCGGCGGCGATGGCCTCGGCGGCCCGGGAACGGCGCTGCCACGTTTCGACTGCCGCCGTGGCTACCATCCAGCGGTTGGCGATGCCCAAGTCGACGGCGACCAGCAGCACGGCCGCCGCAGCCGCCCAGCGCCGCGGCGCCACGGAAGGGACGCACAGCCCCGCAGCCAACCCCCCGACGAGCGCCGACTGCGCGAAGGCGCCGAAGAGATCGGCCATGGCTCCTCCACGTTCGAGCGGCCCAAAGACAACGTTTGCCGGAACCTGCGCAAACAGACGGTCCAGCGCGGGAGCGGCAAGCGATACCAGGAGGGCCGTCGTTCCACTGACCAGGGCAAACGCCGCGAGCCAGCGGTGCACCCCTCCGCCGCGGCCGCGGACCAATGCCTCCCAGCCGAACCCCGCCAAGAGACTCAGCCCCAGCGCGGCCACGACGAGCAGCTTGGCGGGGAAGCGGAACTGGATGTATCCCGGCAGAAAGACCGTCATCAGCCAGTAGACGCCGCCGACGGGATGGCCGACCCCGCCAGGGGCCGCGGCGGGGCCTGCCAGGGAGGAACGGACTTCGGCCGCCAGCCACCCGAGTCCGAAGCCGCCGAAGCTCCCCAGGACAAAGAGAAGAACCGTCCAGCTCATCCAGACCTGGCGGCGCTGGCCCCCGCGCAGGCGCCACGCGGACAGGGCGAGTACCACGGGGAGGAGCCCCATGTAGAGCGAGGGCGTCCAGAGGCGCCCCTCCGCGGGGAGGACGTCGAGCCAGCGGCGGTGCAGGGGAAACTGGCGGCCGGCGACGTTGGGCCAGAAGAACTCCACGAGCCGCCAGGGGCCGACGCTGAAGAGGTACACGTGCGCGTGGTGGCTCCCCGGCGGGAGCCGGCGGCAGAGCAGACCGTCGGCGATCCGGTCGCGGGCATCGGCGCGGCCGAGGTGGCGGGGGATCTCGTAGATGCTCCGGGCCGTGGCCGAGGCAGCGCGATCGCTCCGGCGGTGGAAGGTCATCGAGGGGAGCAACTGCACGGCGGCCAGCAGGAAGGCGGTCGAGACCGCCCCGGCCAGGAGGACGCATCGTCGCCGCTTCAGGCGGGCGAGCCGTTGCCACGGCGCGACCGCCGGGGAGAGCCACCAAACCACCTTTCCATCTTCGGCTTCCTCCTGGGCGCTACAGGCAGGCGAACCGGGCCGATGCGTCCCGGACAGGAATGCCCGGCCTGTGGAACTCGCTCCGGGACCCGCTGCCGTGCCGGCAGGGGAGCCGACCGCGGCACCCCGTCTCCGGGCCGTCTGCCGGAGGACCAGGCCGTACAGCACGGCGAGGAGCCCGGCGTGGTAAGCCGCTTGGGGGTCGCCGCCGAGGGTCATCATCGCCAGTACGGCGCCGAGGCCCCCGGCTGCGGCGAGGCGGCGGCGGCGAAGCGCCCCTTCGGCGGTCCACACCGCCAGCGGCAGCCAGGCGGCCCCCACCAGAAAGACGACGTTGCTGTACTGAATGAGGACGTTGCCGGAGAAGGCGTAGGAGAGGGCGGCCATGGCGGCTGCCTCGACGGAGAACCGCCACCGCCGCGCTAGGAAGTAGGTCCCGGCAGCGGCCAGGAACAGATGCGCGAAGATGTAGAGCTTGAACGAGGTCGCGTAGGGAAGGGGCAGGAGGAAGATCAGCCTTCCCGGGTAGAAGACGGCCGCCGCCGCGTTCCCGGCCAGCGGCATTCCCAGGTCCTCGAAGGGGTTCCAGAGGGGGACGCGACCCGCGGCCCATTCCTCTTGCACGTACTCGTAGAGCGGGAAGTAGAAGTGGGCGGCGTCGCGGAAGGCGAAGGCCGCCGACGCAGGCAGGGCCTCGGCGAAGACCCAGAGGAACAGGCCCAAGAAAGCTGCGGCGACGAGAGCCTTGCGTGCGATCACCGATTGGAGAGGGGCTGATGGTGCAGTCGTGGAAGTGGCAGAATGGATGGTTGTGCAAGTGTAGGATGCGATCCCTTCCCCGTGTCAGCAGGTAGACCTCGCGGTGGGCCTGTTTGAAGGGCAGGACGACACCCAGCGCCTCCAGCCTGCGTCGCCAGGCCGTGATCTCCTCCACGTTGCGCCCCGCCGGATGCCAGAGCGTCACCGCGGCCGTGCCGCCGTGCGGCACGGCACGACCGTCCGTGTCGGCCGGCGCACCTTCGGTGAAACTGGCCGCGGTGCCGTCCACGCACCAGAGGAGCCGCCCCGCGATCGTGCCCACCAGGGAATGATCGAGATACCGCTCCTTCCAGGTCTCGATCGGACGAATCACGGCAGAGCTGCTCGATCGTGGTGCCGTGCCTTCGCGCGTCCTTGTAATACCGATACGTGCTACGTGTCGCGACGGCTTCTTCAACCCAGGCGGCCACATCCGCGTGCTCGGCCGCTAGCGGGCCCTTCGCGACAAACGCAAACCCTTCCGGCTCCCCTGACTTGGCCAACGTGAATCCTCCCCCCAAGGCGAACATCCTGCGGAGGGGCCTTCGCCGCGCGATGCCCACCCCCCTTACTGACGGTCTATTGTGCGCCTGGCCCTCGAAGTCTGCAAGTCCGGGAACGACGGCTGGCCCGGGGCAGGGTCTTGCCACCCACCGCACCCCGGCGCGTCACTGGCCCCACGGCCGGTTCCGCGCGCGGCTTACCCCTCCATTCGTCGAATAGGCTGGTCGTCATCATTGGGGTGGAAAAACGTCTTGTTCTCTGGGACGGGGGCTAGGCGGTGAGCGGTTTGCAGTCCCTGCTCCTCCAGGCAACGAAGCACGCAAAACGAGCGATCATGGCGCTCCTCCGCCCCCTATTCCAGCGCCTCGGCGCCGGCGACGATCTCGAGCACCTCGCTGGTGATGTGGCTCTGGCGGGCGCGGTGGTGGGACATCGAGAGATTGCGGATCATCGCGTCGGCGTTTTCCGAAGCGCCCTTCATGGCGGTCAGGCGGGCGTCGCCGGCGTTCGGATCTTGAGCGCTCTCGGACATCGGACTCCACCGCAAACGAGGGCCGCTCGGTTCCGGGGGGCCCGCGCCAGCGAGCCAACCGATCACGCGCATGGGCCGTCTCTCGAGCCACGCGCTCCCCCGGCCGCCGTCACGGCGGCGATCCTCCCCTGCCGACCAGGCGGAAGCGACAAGAGCACCCGCATTGCACCACGATTCTCCCCAGGCAAAGACGGATTGGCCGCGCCACGCCGGCTTCCCCGTTCCAGCGACTCCGAGCTTTGCGCCCCCTTTCCGGCTGCCCCGTCAGGCCGACGTCACCCCTTCGACCGGCTTCCCCTGTGCCGCGGGGTGGCCAGCCGGATGAGATTCCATATTGCTGCACCGATGCCGAGAAATGACCCAATCGCCACGAAGAGCGCCACGGTCCCCAGACGCCGGTCCAACCAGTAGCCGATCAAAGCCGGCGCAACCATCTGAACGACCACGGCAGCAACCCTTGAGGACCATTCGGCTGCCGTAAGCAGCGAGGAACGTTTCTTGCGCCGATCATTCAAGTGGCCACCAATCCCTCGTAACCTTGGATGGTCTCGCCGAATCGTCATTGCCGACCGCGCCGGAACTGTAAGCCGCCCGCCGGGTGCGGTCAAGGAATACACGTTACACGATGAGGTGAAGGTTCCGGACCGCTTCTGCCTAAGGGCTGGCCCGGCATTCCATGGGCTTGGCGAGATCACGCCCCCCCCAACCAAAAAAAATCGCCATCAAAGGGTGGTCTGGATTTCCATTAGCGATGGGGTACTTAGGGGTCTCAGGCCGATGCACGCGACGCCCTCCTATCCAACGGTGGTCTCGCGGCCACTGCCGCGGCAACGCGCTACGAGGAGACCCGAAGACAAGGGGCCACAGAATTAGCACTTTTGGCGTATTTGGCAATCACCACAAGTGAGTACCATCAGGCACTGTCGTTCGATTGTGCAGGATTGATCACCTCGACACAAGGATTTGTCATCAAAAGACTTATGGCGACCACCCGGCATTAGAGAGGGGATGGGGAATGGGAGCGATCATTGCAAAAATCTGGCAGCCTGGATAGAATCGAGTTAATCGGTCGTTCCCGTTCCGGATACCCTCCGGCCGAGTTGCTTGCTGGACCTGCGGGAGTGGCCGAACGGGCAGCGGTCTTCCGCGTTACGCCCTGGGCGGGTTGGCGGAGAGCGTTGTCAAACACACCCCTTCCGCGAAGGCCACGGGTTCTCGCCAGAGGCGGCCTTTGTGTTCCGAGTCATGGAGGACACCCACCCGTTAACGTGATGCCTCGTGCCGCTGCACCGTGCGTGCTGTCGGTATGGGGTCCGGAGGGTTAGTCTGGTGATGACCGCAGCCGCACTTCGCAGGCGCACCGTCAAGGACCTCGCCGCCATGGCTAAGCGGCGGGGGGTGGCGGGATGGCACTCGATGCGCAAAGAGCAGCTTGTCAAGGCCCTTTTGCGCCGCACCAAGGGCGAGTCGCCCCGCAAGAGCGGCCGCGCGACGACCTCGAAAGCTTCCTCGAACTCGAAAACCTCTAAGGCGGCGTCCGCCACGGCATCGCGGTCGGCGACCAAGAACGTGGCCGCCAAGGGGAGCGCCACTCGCGCCGCGAAGCGGATCGGGGCCATCCAGGCCAAGGCGGCGGAAGCCAAGGACTTGGCGGTCCGCAATTCGGGCAACGGCAGCGCGGCGGTGCGGGATCGTCTGGTGGTGATGGTTCGCGACCCCTATTGGTTGCACGCCTATTGGGAGCTGTCGCGGGCCTGCGTGGAACGCGCCGCGGCGGCCATGGGGCAGTACTGGCATTCGGCGCGGCCGGTATTGCGTCTCTACGCCGTGGAGCGGGGCCATACCACGAACGCGGCCACCAAGGTAGTCCGGGACATCGACATTCACGGCGGGGTCAACAACTGGTACATCGACGTGACCGAGCCGCCGAAGAGCTACCAGTTGGAGGTCGGATACCTGGCCGGCAACGGCAAGTTCTACGCCCTGGCGCGGAGCAACATCGTGAGCACGCCGCCGGCGAACGCCGCCGGCGACGCCGAAGACGGCAACTGGGCGGGCGTGGCCGAGGACTACGAGCGGATTTTCGCCATGAGCGGCGGTTACTCGCGGGAGGGCGAGCACAGCGAGCTCCGCGAGGTCATCGAGGAGCGGCTCCAGCGGCCCATCGGCAACTCGCTGGGCAGTCGCTTCGGCTTCGGTTTCGGGGGGGTGGGCCGTGACCCCAACGGGCTCCCCTTTCAGGTGGATGCCGAACTGGTCGTCTACGGCTGCACCGTACCTGGCGCGCGGGTTACGCTGCGGGGCCAGCCGGTTCGCCTCGCCTCGGACGGCACGTTCTCGGTCCGCTTTTCCCTGCCGGATCGCCGCCAGGTCCTCCCCGTCGTCGCCAGCAGCCGCGACGGAGCCGAGGAGCGGACGATCGTGCTGGCGGTGGAGCGAAACACCAAAGTCATGGAGCCGGTCGTCCGCGAACCCGACGATCAGTAGCGCCGCACAGGCGCCTCCCCTTCTCTTCTCCGTGCCGGGCGGTTTACACTGGCATTAGGTGCCGCGCCGCATCATGTCCTTTCGAGGGGGCGGTGCCGTCCCGAGCGGCCCTCGCGTGGAGGGCCGCGTGCCGAACCGGGGGAGGATCGACCCAGATCATGTCGCACGATATCACACGGGTCCTTAGTGAGTGGGACTACGACCCCGAGAGACCCATGGTGCGGATCATCCAAGGGGAGGATGGTCGCCAAAAAATCCAGTTGCGGCTCGACCTGGGGCTCTTGCAGATGGAG
>SLBP01000109.1:0-30736 GCA_007126245.1 Planctomycetales bacterium | reverse complement strand
GGCCCTCAGCCGGCGCGGCGTGGTTCCCGTGGTCGCTGGCATCGTGGCAGGCAGTGCCGGAGTCTTCGTCGAACCGCCAGTAGGCCAGCAGGGGCCGATCGAGTTCGAGAGGTTCGGCCACCTGGCCATGGGCGGGAGCGTTCGTCACAGAGGCACTGGCCACTGCGATCAGCAAGAGTGCCTCTGCCGCCGCCCGACCTCTGCGCCGCCCTATTCGCTCATGCATCGAATTACCTTGCCCAATTTCGGGCTGCCTTATTGCTTATTGAAAGCCGTCGCCTTGCGCCCTCGGCCGCCGGACGGCGTCCCGGCTCTCCCCGGCAGTCGAGGTCTTGACAATTGCTGACCGCTTATCGCCGCCAGAGTGGACTGCGCACCTGCGGGCGCCATAAGCCCCCTCCCTGCCTCCCGGCAACACCAATCTAAGCTGCCGTCTCGCCTTTCGCCACCCTCGGCACGTGGGTGGTGTGGTGCTGCACGGTCCCTATTCTGGTCAAGGCGGAGACGGAGCGGACCCGGACGTGCTCGGCACGACTCCAATCGCCTTGGGCACCCGCAACCGCTCGGGGCGGTTGATCTTGGCCCTTTGGCGGGGTACGCTACAGCCTTTTGCGCTCGAACGTCTGTTCTGCGATCGCCGGTGGAATCTCCTATGAGCGACCCGTATTTTCAGGAATTGTTTGCCGCACGGATCGGCGGGGCCCAATACGGCAAGGGTACGGAAGTCTACAAGTTCGAGAAGATCAAGCGCGCCAAGCGGAAAGCCCGTGCCGAGCACCCGGAGCGGCCGCTGATCGACTTCGGCATCGGTGAGAACGACGAGATGGCCGATGCCGGCGTCCGCCGGATCATGGCTGCCGAGATCGACCGGCCCGAGAACCGCGGCTATGCCGACAACGGCATCGCCGAGTTCCGCGAGGCGGCCGCCCGCTTCATGGAGCGCGAGTTCGGCGTACGGCTCGACCCGGCCACGCAGGTGAACCATTCCATCGGCTCCAAGCCTGCGCTGGCCATGCTGCCCGCCGCCCTGATCGACCCCGGCGACGTCACACTCATGACTGTACCCGGCTACCCGGTGGCGGGCACCCACACGCGGTACCTGGGCGGCACCGTCTTCCGGCTCCCCCTGCGGGCCGAGAACGACTTCCTCCCCGATCTTACGGCAGTGCCGGCCGACGTCCTCCGCCGCGCCAAGCTCCTGGTGCTCAATTACCCGAATAGTCCCACGGGCAAGACGGCCACCGCCGACTTCTACCGTCGGGTGATCGACTTCGCCCTCCGGCACCGGCTCGTGGTGGTCCAGGACGCGGCCCATATCATGCTCTCCTTCGACGGACCGCCGCTGAGCTTCCTCTCGGTGGACGGGGCCATGGACGTGGGCGTCGAGGTCCATTCCCTCTCGAAGGGCTGGAACATGATCGGCTGGCGAATGGGTTTCGTCTGCGGCCATCCCCTATTAGTGCAGGCCTTCGCCGACATCAAGGACAACAGCGACTCGGGGCAGTTCATCGCCATCCAGAAGGCGGCGGCCGCCGCCCTGGACGATGCCCGGATTCCCCGGCAGACCAGGGAGAAATACCGGCGGCGGCTGGAAAAGCTCGTGGCCGTGCTTCGCCGCTGCGGCTTCGAGTGCCAAATGCCCGGCGGCACTTACTTTCTCTACACGGCGGCGCCCACGCGCCTCCGCAGCGGACGGCACTTCGCCAATGCTGAAGACGTCAGCCAGTTCCTGATTAACGAACACTCCATCTGCACCGTCCCCTGGGACGACGCCGGCGCCTTCCTCCGCTTCTCGGTTACCTACGAGGCCGCCGATGAAGCTGCCGAGGACGCCCTCATGGAAGAGACGGCTCAGCGGTTGAAGGCGCTCGAACTGGTCTTCTGACCGCCTCCGGTCAGGGGCCTTCGAGCCGGCTGAGGGCCTCGGCGGCGGCGGCGCGGACCTCCGGGGAGTCGTCGCTGGTGGCCGTGGACTCGAGCAGAGAGGCAACGCGGTACGCGGGAGAGCCGATGCGGCCCAGGGCTGCTGCCGCCGCCTCGCGGACCCACGGGCTGGGGTGTTCGCGGAGGGCGCGGGCCAGGGCGGGAACGGCATCGGCGGCCCCCTCGCCCAGGTCCCCGATTTCGCGTGCAGCGGCGGCGGCCTGGAACTCGTCCTCCCCAGAAAGCGCGGCAATGACCTCGCCGAGCCCGTCGAGTGCCTGCTCGGCCGGAGCGTCCAGGTCGATGCGCGCCAGGGCGGCGTCGGCGGCACGGCGGACGCTGCGGTCCGCGTCGGATTCCTGCGTTCTGCGGAGGGCGGGCACGGCGACGCGGGCGCGGGGGCCGATGCTCCCCAGGACTTCGGCGGCACGACGGCGCGTGAAGCGGTCGGGATGCTCGAGCAGGGCGATCACGGCCTCGGTGGCCGGGGCTGCCGCCGTCCCCATCGAAGCGAGGGCCTCAAGGGATTTCCAGCGGACCCAGCGGCTGCGGTCGTCGGCGGCCCGCACCAGGGACTCCACGGCCGGGGACGCTGCCTCGCCCAACTCGCCCAGAAGCTGGGCCGCGGCCATGCGCGCGTCGGCCCGCTCCGAATCGAGCGCAATCGAGAGGGCTTCGACCGACTCGGTGCTGACGGCCTCGGCGAGGGCATCGAGACCGTCGTGGGAATACTGGTAGGTATTGTCATCGGCAGCAATGTCGACCACGTGGTCCAAAGCTGCCTCGAGAGCCGCGGGGCCGCGAGCCAGGACCGCCTCGGCCGCAGCTCGGCGATCGCCGAGGGCCGTCCCGTCGGTGAGCTCCTCAAGCAGGATCTCGATAGGGGCCGTGGCCAGGTCGGGACGGCCGGCCTCGGCGATTGAACGAACGACGACCACCGCCGCGGTGATGGCCAACGCCAGGGCGCCTCCCATCGCTACCGCGAGGACGAAAACCCAGGTGGCGGGCGACCATCGGCGGCGGTGCCGCGACCGCTGCGCGCCGTGGTGCCGGCGACGGGAGGCGAGCCGCTCGAGGACCACGGAGCTTTCTGAGCATTCCGACCTGGTCGCTGCGGACTTGGCGGTGGACGGCTCGTGAAGACCGCCTGGGCCCGCATCGGTGGGGGGTGCGGGGCCGTCGGGAGCGGGGGGAACGGCAATCCGGGCGGCGGACGACGGCGCGTCGGCGGGAGGAGCGATCACCAATTCCCGGCACACCGGGCAGACGACGTGCTGGCCCGCATGGGCCGGATCGGTAACGAGAAGCTGGGCGCAGTGAGGGCAAGGAAACTCAGGCATGACGTGGTTTATCCTTCCCCCTCAGTGTATCCTCCGGAGGCCCGCGTTGGAAAGGGTTCCAGGTTTTTCCCAAACGGCGTTTTCTTCAACTGGTTTTGGCCAAGACCCTGGAGGCCACACGAGCCGCTCCCCTCGCTTCCTCCGCCAGTTGCTGGAGGATCGAGCGTCAAGGAACCCCCCGTCCCGCGACCACCACGCCCCGGCCCCCTCAGGCCGATCTTTCCAAGCTGTTCGCCTGGTTGAGCTTATTGTAGAGCGTCTTCAGGCTCACTCCCAGTTCCGCGGCGGCCTTGGGCTTGTTGCCGCTATGGCGGTCCAGGGCGTCGTGGATGGCCTGCATCTCGATCTCCTTGAGCGACTTGCCCGCCGACGCGCGGGCCGCGGGCTTGAGCCGCCGATCGGTGAAATGGCGGGGGAGATGGGCCACGTCGATGGGGCCCTCGTCGCAGAGGATCATGGCGTGCTCGATGACGTTGGCCAGCTCGCGGACGTTCCCGGGCCAGCAGTGGCCGCGGAGCATAGCCAGGGCATCGTCGGTGAATCCGGGATCGGCGACACGGAGGGAGCGGCGGAAGCGGCAGGCAAGGCTTTGGGCCAGCAGAGGAATGTCCTCGGCGCGCTCGCGGAGGGGGGGAAGGGGGATCTCAAAGGTGTTGATGCGGAAGTAGAGGTCCTCGCGGAATTCGCCTTCGGCGACCATGGCGTCCAGGCGGCGGTGCGTGGCGCAGAGGACGCGGACGTCGCAGGTGACCGGCTGGTTCTCCCCCACGCGGCGGACTTCGCCGCTCTCCAGGAAGCGGAGCAGCTTTGCCTGCATCGCCTTGGGAAGCTCGCCGATTTCATCGAGGAACAGGGTGCCGCCGTGGGCCACTTCGACGAGGCCGGTGCGATGCTCGTCGGCACCGGTGAAGGCGCCCTTGCGGTGCCCGAAGAGCTCGCTTTCGATGAGCTGCTCCGGCAGGGCCCCGCAGTTGACGGCCACGAAGGGCATCTCGGCGCGGAGGCTCTGCTCGTACAAGGCCCGCGCCGCGAGCTCTTTCCCTGTGCCGGTCTCGCCGAGGATGAGGGCCGTGGAGTGGGTGGGCGCCACCTTGGCGATCAGGTCGCGGACCTGTTCCATGGACGCCGTGGTTCCGATCAGCTCCGAGGAGCCCTCCAGCCGTTCCAACCGCTGCTTGACGGCGCGGTACTTGCGGTTCAGTTCGCGGCGCTCGGCAACGCGGTCGAGCACGGCTTCGAGCTCGACGAGCTTGCAGGGTTTGGTGAGGTAGTCGAACGCGCCTTGTCGGAGCGCGGCCACCGCCGTCTCCAGCGACGACTTGCCTGTAAGCACCACGGCTTCCGTGTCGGGGGCCAGGCGCATGGCGTGGGCAATGACTTCCAGGCCGTTGGCGCCGGGCATGTCGAGATCGACGAGGAGGCAGTCGTAGGTGTTCTTCTCCAGCGCCGCGATGGCCGTGGTCCCGTCGGGGCAGACGGTGACCTCGTGGCCCATGCGAGGCAGCTCCAGACGCATGAGCTCCTGAAGCGACCGCTCGTCGTCCGCGAAAAGCAGCGCCAGGCGGTTATGCCGCTTGGTAGCGATGGCTGGACTCCTTATGTACGGGAGTTTTCGGCAGGCGGACGCGGAAGGTGGCCCCCTGACCGCGGCCGGGGCTTTCGGCGTGGACCTCGCCGCCATGCTCGCTGACGATGCGGTAGGTGATCGACAGGCCGAGGCCCGTGCCGCCGCCGCCGCGGCGCCGCGTGAAGAAGGGCTCGAAGATGTGCTGCAGCACCTCGGGCTCCATGCCGCAGCCGTCGTCGCTGAAGGCAAGCTCCACCCACTCGGTCCCTTCGGCAAGCTCGATGCGGACCGTGCCCCCCGCTTCGGAACTGTCCAGGGCGTTCGTCAACAGGTTGAGGACCACCTGCTTGATCTCCCGGGGGCTGACCTCGGCAACGGCTGCCCCGGGACGGTGGACCTCGATGCGGCGGTCCTGGTACTTGCCCAAATGGCCGACCATGTCGACCACCTCCTGCACCAGATCGCCGATCTCCACGTCCTGGCGGCGGACCTCACCAATCCGTGAGAAGTCGAGGAGCTTCTCGGTGATCTCCTTGCAGCGGAAGGCCTCGCGCTGGATCATCCCCAGATACTCGGCGACTACCGTGCGATCCTCGGCGGAGACGCCGGCGGCACCGCACTGCTCGGCGGGGAGGAACTCCTCGACCCGCCGGTGCAGCGATTCGGCACACAGGGCGATGGAGGCGAGGGGGTTGTTGATCTCGTGGGCCACCCCGGCGGCGAGGAAGCCCACGCTGGCCAGTTGTTCGCTGCGGACGACCTGGGCGGTCCGTTCGCGGACCTGGCGGTCGAGGTCGTCGCGGATCTCCCGGAAGCGGGCCGTCATGTCGTTGAGTGCCGCCGCCAGTTCGGCCATCTCGTCTTCGGCTTCGAGGCAGATGCGGTAGTGGAACTGCCCGGCGGCCACCCGCCGCGAGCCCTCGATGAGAAGCCGCAAAGGGAAGAAGATCCACTGCCAGGAGAGGCGGACGAGGAGCAGAAAGACCAGCGCCGCCGTCACTCCCGTCACCCAGGTGCCCACGATGAGCGTGCGGTACCGGCTGCGGACTTCGTCGCCGATGCTGGCCATCCGCTGGTGGAGATGATCGGGGAGCGCGGCAACGAGGGTTTGCAAGTGGGCGAGCTCGGCGTCGAGCTGCTCGAGGCCGACGTCGGAAAGGAGCCACTGCTGCTCGCGGTCGAGCTCGTGGATCCGCAGCAGGGAGGCCTCGATGTTGCGGACCGTAGACCACTCCGCGGAGAGATCGCCCATCTGCGAGCGGTTGAGCCAGTTGTTCTCCAACTCGTGGCGGTATTCCTCCAGCGTCGAGGCGACCTGGCCGAGCCGATAGCGGAACTCGTCCCGGGTGGCCCGCAGCAGGAAGGGGGGAGGCTCGCCGTCGGAGAGGGAGAAGGCGTGGATCGACAGTCCCCGCAACTCGGCCAGCGCCATCCGCAACTCGCCGACGTCGCGGCCCAACTCAGCCGCCACCGTCAGCTCGGGGACGCGGCTGCTGAGCGTCTTCACCAACCCGCGGTAGGAGTAGGTCGCGTATAACCCGCCGCTGGCAAGGATCACCACGAGGAGCAGCAGCAGGCCGAGGCCGACCAGGCCCTTCGCACGTATCGGCCACTTCAGCAGCATGGGCGACCTCCCTGTCGCAATCCCTCGTCCCTGGAGTTGCCGACGAAGCCCATGGTTCCGCTGAGAGTAGCGTACTCGGAACCATCAGCTTCCCGGCACAGCGTGATCCTAGAGGGGAGAGTCTAACACGCCCTGCGCCTGCAAGGCAAGACGAGCTCAAACCCCTCCAAGAGAAGGGGCGCCGTTGACCTTGCCGCTGGATACCTCCCCCTTGCGAATCTTCGCTTACAACTTCCCGGCAGATCGCTGCGAACCGGTGATTCCAGGCTGGAACTCGGGAACGGCACGGGGTGGGACGCGCGCCCACCCCCGCGCTCACTCCCCCCTCTAGAGGACGTCGGTGTAGCCGGGCATGGCGATGGGGTAGTTGCCGTCTTCGTCGGGCATCACGGGGGGATCGTCGTCCCAGCTCAGCTCATCGAGGCCGGGGGCGAGTTCGCGGTTCGAGGCCAGAGCCTCCTCGAAGGTGATCGTCCCGCCCGAGAAAGCTGCCATGCGGCCGAGGATGGCCGTCATGCAGGCCATGGCGCAGCGCTCGGTCTCGTTGTGGGGTGTGTCGTTGCGGATGGCCTCGAAGAGGACGTCCATCTCCACCTGGTAGGGGCTTGGTGCCGATCCCTCGTGCTGCCAGATGCGGTGCGCGCTGGCCGCGTTGTGCCCGCGGTAAAGCTCGGGACGCGAGATGCCTTCGCCGAGGACGCCGCAGCCGGTGGTGCCGTGGATGACGTTGCCGAAGAAGCCCCAGGTGTTGTCCTGGTGGCGCCCCTGGGCGAGGAGCCGCCGGCCGTCGGCGAAGGTGAACTCGACGGCGTAGTGATCGAACATTTGATCGGCGGCCTGGCGGACCTGGCGTCCCCCCTGGCCCTGGGCGGAGACCGGCCAGCCGTCCATCACCCAACAGCCGACGTCGATGTTATGGATCAACCAGTCGACGAAGAAGCTGCCGTTGACCCAGGTGAAGCAACTGTAGTTGGCAACCTGATAGGCCAGCTCGCTCATTCCGGGCTGCTTGGCACCGATGCCCACCGCACCGTGCATGCGGTAGATCCAGCCGGTGATCGGCAACCCGATGGTCCCCTCGTGCACCTCGTGGATGGCTGCCTGGAGCGGCAGATTGTGACGGCACATGAGCCCGCCGACGATCTTGAGGTTCTTCTCCTCGGCCCGCTTGCCGGCAGCGAGCACGCGGCGGATGCCGGGGGCGTCGACGGCGAACGACTTCTCCATGAAGACATGGCACCCCTTTTCGACGGCATATTCCAGGTGTTGGGGGCGGAAGGCGGGGGCCGTGGCCAGGAGGACGACGTCGCCGGGGTCGAGACAGTCGATCGCCTTGCGGAAGGCGTCCAGGCCCAGAAAGCGGCGGTCCTCGGGGACGTCGACCTGGTCGCCGAACTGGTCGGAGAGGGTGCGGTGGCAGCCGTCGAGGCGATGCTGGAAGACGTCGGCCAGGGCTACCAGCCGGGTAGGCCCGGCCGTCGAGAGGGCGTTGGCCCCCGCTCCCGTGCCGCGGCCTCCGCAGCCAACCAGGGCCACCTTGATCGTGTGGTCTTCGGCGGCGTGGACACGAGAGGCAAGGGTGGCCGTGAGCGAGGTGGCGGCCAGGGCGGAAGCCGACTGCTGGAGGAAGCTGCGACGTGAGCGGAGGCGGTGGGGAAAGGTCGGGTCGGCATGCATGACCGATGGCTCCCTGGATGCGGAGGGTGAGATGGACGGGCCGAGCGCCCCGGATCGACTTTGGGGGAGGCGACCGCCGTGGCGAGCCAGGGTGCGGGGCCGATCCCCCCGACAGTCGCCGTGGCCGTACCCCGGCAAGAACGGCGGAAGGGATTACAGCATGGTAACTCCACGGCAGGTGCTCCGCAACGTACCGTAACGACCGGTTGCCGGTTCCGCCGGGCAATGCGGGTGACCGCCGCGGGCGGGACGTGCGGAGCAGCGGGGCGGAGAACGTGTTAAACCTTGCCGGCCGTGCGGGTTGCGGCGAGTTTGCCGGCTGCGAATTCCCTAGCAGTTCTGGCGGTGGTTCCTGATCTGCAAATCGTTATAAGGCCTGTGTTTACGGCATGAACGGCGCGACCGATTCCTCAGGCACGACCGAAGCGGACGGCAAAAACGGAAAAAAAGGTTCCGTGGACGCAGAGGGGCGAACCGAAACCTATTTACCAGAGACAACCACGGGACACGGAAGTTGCGCGAGGGGGGCCTCTGCGAGACTTCGGCCGGGCCCGCCGCCGGGCGCGGCTGCCCTCCTTCCGTTCCTCCGCACGCTCCTGAGGTTGTTGGCTGCGGAATCCATGCGGCGTCCTCGAGCGGGTTTCCCCGTGATCGGCGGTGAACACGGAGACGCGGGCAGCGCAGCCGAGGGGAGGACAAGAAGAGATCAGCGTCCCCGAAGGCGCGGAGACCGAGCCCTAATGACGCTCTGGTGGGCGTGATGGGCCTGCGGTGGGGTGGCCGGGCAGGTCCCGCCGTTCGGTTTCCGGAAACGACCCACCATGGGGTGAATCCTTACAGGAGGGAAGGCATGCGACGAATGTTGATTGGGTTGGTGGTTGCGGCAGCCACCGTCATGATCCCCACATGGGCCCTGGCCTCGAACCAAGAGGTTGCCGAGCAGATCGCCGCCAATCTGCGCGAAAGCGGCCGCCTCCAGGACTACAACATCGGGGTGAAGTACCAGGACGGCACCGCCTGGCTGCGGGGGAGAGTCCGCAGCGAGGAGCAGTTGGACGCCGCGCTCACGGTCGTCTTCGAGACGGCCGGCGTCAACCGGGTGGTCAACGACGTCACCGTGGACACCACCGGGGGGACGGCGACGGCCGACGGCCCGCAACTGATGCTCACCGGCGGCGCCCTGGAACCCGAGCAGGTCTTCCCCGGCGCGGCCCCGGCGGCCCCCGCCCCCGTGAACCCCAACTACGCGGCTCGCCGCCTCCAGCAGGTGACGCGCAATCCGGCGCCCGCGCAGCAGGCTGCCACGAACGGCCATCAAGGGAGCCCGATTCCGCAGGCCAGGGCGCCGCAGCCCGCCGGCCAGTCGGTGCAGGCCATACCCCGCAGCGGCCGGCCCATGCCCGTGGCTTACACCACCGGCCAGCCGGTACAAGCCCAGCACGTGGTGCCGGGATACGTCCCGCCCATGGCCGCCGGAGGTGCCCCGGCCCGCTACGACCAGCCCTACATGCCGAAGCACGCCTGGCCCAGCTACGCTGCCTACCCGAACTATGCTGCTCTGAGCTACCCGAAGCAGTACTCGCCGATGGCTTGGCCCTATATCGGCCCCTTCTATCCCTACCCGCAGGTCCCCCTCGGTTGGCGCAAAGTCACGCTCGAGTGGGACAACGGCTGGTGGTTCCTCGACTTTAAAGACTAAGTGCTTTTCGTCCAGCCTCCGAAAAGCGTTCCACGACGCCCCGGCGCCGCACCGCGGTGCAGGGGCGTTGTCCTTTTCTTGGCCACGGGGGCTCGCGTACGGAGGCCCCCCCCAGGTTTAACGGCGGGCGAGCTTCACCCGGCCGTCGACCAGCACCGTCTCCGCGCGGCCGGTCAATTCCCAGCCGGCGAACGGCGTATTGGTGCTCTTGGAGCGAAACTCGGCGGGGTCGACGATCCATCGGGCCCTCGGGTCGATGATCGTCACGTCGGCATCGGCGCCGATGCGGAGCGTCCCCTTGTCGATGCCCAGGATGCGTGCCGGGTTGACGGTCATCTTCGCCAGGGCGGCGGGCCAGTCGAGGTGGCCCGGCTCGATCAGCCGGCTGACCACCAGGCCCAAAGCGGTCTCCAGGCCCACGATGCCGAAGGGAGCCCGGTCCAACTCCTGCATTTTCTTTTCCTTCGCGTGCGGGGCGTGGTCGGTGACGATGCAGTCGATCGTGCCGTCGGCGAGCCCTTCGATGCAGGCATCGACGTGGCGCTGCTCGCGCAGGGGGGGATTCATCTTGTAGTTGGCATCGAAGCTCCGCAGGCACTCGTCGGTGAGGGAAAAATGGTGCGGGCAGACCTCGGTGGTGACCCGGACCCCGCGGCGCTTGGCCCGCCGCACGGCGTCGACGCTCCCCGCCGTGGAAACGTGCATGAGGTGGAACCGCCCGCCCGTGGCCTCGGCCAAGGCGATGTCGCGGCTGGCCATGACGTCCTCGGCCGCCGAGGGGAAGCCGTCCAGCCCGAGGATCAGCGAAACGAGCCCTTCGTGCATGACGCCGAACTGGGTCAGCTCGCGAATCTCGGAGTGGTTGAGGACCGGCTTGTCGAACATCAGGCAGTACTCGAATACCCGACGCATGAGCTCCGGATCGTAGACGGGGGCGCCGTCGTCGCTGAAGGCCACCGCCCCCGCCTCGACCAACTGGCCGATCTCGGCGAGCTCTTTGCCTTCGCGGTTCTTGCTCACGCAGGCGATCACGAAGACGTGGCAGTGCTCGGCGCGGGCCGCCTGGTGGAGGACGAACTCTATGGCGGCCCGCGAGTCGATGGGCGGTTCCGTATTCGGGATGCAGGCGATCGAGGTGAAGCCGCCGGCCAGAGCCGCCTCGGAACCGGTCTCGATCGTCTCGTCCTCTTCTCCGCCCGGTTCGCGGAGGTGGACGTGGATGTCGATCAAGCCGGGCGCGACGATGCGGTCCGTGGCGTCGACGACTTCATCGAACTCCCCCTCGGTCACGTCGAAGGCGGCGATCTTGCCCTCCCGGATGAGAAGGCTGGTCACCCGGTCCATCGATTGGCTGGGGTCGATCACCCGGCCGTTGCGAATGAGGATGGTCGACATCGATTCTTCCCCCGAGTCGGTAACCGAACTCGTACGCGTTCCGAGGTAGCGGAACTCACAAGAGTTCCGATGGTGTCCAGGCCGTCTCGCCCTTATTCCACCCCTTTCGATCCGCCAGTCCGAATTCTTGCGAATTCGGCTACCATAAGCGTTAACGCCCCCCGATCAATAGCCACAAGACCGCCATCCGCACGGCGAGCCCGTTGGTCACTTGCTCGAGGATGGCCGATTGGGGGCCGTCGGCCACGTCGGGCGTCACCTCGACTCCCCGGTTGATCGGACCGGGGGCGAGAATGAGAATCTCCGGTTTCGTCCGCTCCAGCCGGCGGCGGTCCATGGCATAGAGGTGGGCGTACTCGCGGACGGACGGGAATGGCCGCGTGTACTGCCGCTCGAACTGGATGCGAAGGAGGTTGAGCACGTCGACCTCCGGGAGGATGGCATCGAGGCTGTACGAATAGTCGATTCCCAGTTCCTTCCACCGCGGCGAGACGAGCGTCGAGGGACCGCAGACGATGACCCGCGCGCCGAGCCGCTTCAGCCCCCAGATGTTCGACCTTGCCGTGCGGCTGTGGGCGATGTCGCCCACCAGGGCGACGGTGAGCCCCTCGACGCGGCCCATCCGCTGGCGAATGGTGAGAATGTCGAGCAATCCCTGAGTGGGATGTTCGTGGGGGCCGTCACCGGCGTTGACTACCGAGCACCCCAGGTTCTGGGCCAGGAGGTGGGGGGTTCCCGGCGTGCGGTGACGGGTGACGACCAAATCGACCCCCATAGCCTCGATATTCTTGGCCGTATCGATGAAGGTCTCCCCCTTGGCGAGGCTGCTGCTGCCGGAAGAGAAATCGACCACGTCGGCCCCCAACCGCCGGGCCGCCAGGGCGAAACTCGTGCGCGTCCTCGTAGAATTCTCGAAGAAGAGGTTTACGCATGTCTTACCGGAGAGCAGGGGAATCCGGTTCCGCCCCGCATCGATCCGGCGGCGGAAATGGTCGGCCGCATCGAGAATCAGGGTGATTTCCTCCGCCGAGAGGTCTTCCAAGCCCAGCAGATGCCGCCGCGTCCAAGCGGCCGGCACAGGGCCGATTTCGAGCGTTTGCGATTCTGCGTTCACCGCCGCAGCTCCTCGGGTCGATATCAGGGGCCCGCATCCGCACGGCGATTCTACACGAGTCCGCCGGATGCGATAAGTAGGGTACGGCCACAAAGCAGCTCCCCGGGGACGGCGGCGGGCGAGCGGAGTCGTGCGGCGCTTCGAAGTGGCCGCTCCCCCCGGCCTCAGTGCCGTGGCGCATCGTACGCCACCACCCTTCCCCGTCCTACCGGTGCGCACCGCGACCGCCCCGCGCCGCTGTCGCTATAATGTCCGCCATGACCGAATGGCAGCCCCTGCGCATCCTCATCGTTGCCGAGCAGCGCGGCGCGGCGGCCCGCCTGGGCCGCGCCGCCGCGAGCGAAACGACCGTTGTGGCCACCGACGCTGCGCGACTCCCCGGTGAGCCGGATGTCGTCATCCTCGCCGGCGAGGCAGCGCCGGCCGCGGGCGAGGACCTCGCAAAGGACCAGCGGCCAGCCGTAACGGTCCGTGTGGGGGGGGCTGGCACAGCCGATGTCCACCTTCCCCACAACGCGACCGACCGCGAGCTCCGCCTCGCCTGCACCCTCGGGGGGCAGATGGCGCGATTGAGGCGGCAGTTGGCCCGCACCTCGCGGCTGCGCGAGCGGTTTGCCGCCGAAGCCCACACCGACCCGGTTACGGGACTGGCAAACCGCCGCGCGTGGGACGTCGAGTTCGCCGAACGGCTCGCCGCGCGGGCCGGCAGCCGCAGCAGCCTCAACGAAGCCGGCTCGGCGGGGGAACCGGCCAGGCGGCTCTGCGCGGCCGTCGTCGATCTGGATCAACTCAAGCTCGTGAACGACCGCCTCGGCCACACCGCGGGCGATCACCTGCTCCGCGCCGTGGGGCAGGCACTGCGCGCCTCGCTACGGAGCGACGACTTCGTGGCCCGCCTCGGCGGTGATGAATTCGGCCTCCTCTTTTGGGTCCGCAACGCCGGCGAGGCCGTCGCCGTCGTCGAACGCGTCCGCCGGCGGGTCTCGTCGGCCGGCGCGGCCGCCCTCGGCAACGTCGATGATCCGTCCCACCCGGCCGCAGGCATTACGGCCAGTGCGGGCCTGGCCCTGGCGGCGGCGGACCAGGATGCCCGCCCTATGGGGAATTGGGCGAGCGAGGCGGAAGCCCTCTTTGCCTCGGCCGATGCCGCCCTCCGCCGCGCCAAGCAGACCGGCCGCAACCGAACCGTTTCGGCCGACGAGACAGAAGACGATCACTGATCGCCCGCTTTCCAGCGAAGCTCAAGGTGGCACCTGTTCGAGGGCCCCGAGGTTGCTTGCCGGCTGCACGGTGCGGTCCGCGCGCTGGCGGTGGGGGACATACAGGAACCGCGGGCGGTAATCTTCAGGTATTGCCGGTGGCAGCGCCGCGGCTGCGCCGATGGCGGGCGAGCCGGGGACCAGGCGGAAATCGCCCCCCTCGACGTCGGCCAGGCCGGGGCGCGTCCCCGCGAGGGTCGTCTGCTCTCCGCGGATATCCCCCGCGAGCGCGGTGTGGCTGGGCCGCCACCCGGCGTTGAACCAGTTGGTATCCAACTCCGCCCGGCCCGCGCCGGCGAGCAAGGCAAGGTGGTGGCCCGGTGCCGTGACGAAGACCAGGTTGTTGCGGCACTCCACGCGTTGCTCGTTGGTCGAGAGGCGGAGGAGGGTCGTGTTGCCGGGCCGGTAGGAGACGACCGTGTTGTGGTAGAAGTGGAGCACGCCGCGCCGGTAGCGGTCTTCCCGGCCGCTGTCGCCGCCGTAGTGGACCACCTGATTGTTGCCCCGCTCGTCGAGCTTGACGAGGACGTTCCCGTAGACGAACGTGGGCGACTCGGCGCCGCGAGGTTCCCTGCCGTGAGCCCCTTCGACGAGGTCGAGGGCGCGGTTGCCCCCTTCGATCCAGTTGTAGCGGACCACCAGGTCGGTGGAGCGGTCTTTGAGGTTGTTTCCCGGGCAACCGTCGCGGAGCGGGCCGAAGTGGTTGAACTGGAAGACGATCCCCTGCGAGTTCGTGTAGTTGTTGTGCTCGTAGATGCTGTCTTCGATGCCGTTGTCGTAGATCCAGCAGTGCTCGATGGTGACTCGCTGCGAGGCCGAAGCGGTGAACAGGCCGTTGCCGCAGTCGTGGAGCACGCAGCCGCGAATGGTGAGGTCGTCTCCCTTCTCGACGAAGATCGCCGCCGCGTTCTTGGCATAGGCGGTTACGCCGTCGCGGCCGGTGAACCGGTAGGGGGGGCGGGCGCTGCGTATCTCGAGGTTTTCCACGACGATGAACGCCGGCGTGGTGTCCTCGGGGCGGTTGGCACCGCCGATCTTGATGATGCCTCGCGGTTCGTTCCAGTAGTTCAGTTCAGGCCGGGTCACGGCGTCGCGGCCGTCGACGACCGGCAGCCGCCCGTCGGGCCCTGCCACGCCGCGGACCACAATGGGCCGCTCCGCGGTTCCCCGCCGGCAGATGACCCACTTCGATCGATAAGGCTCCTCGCGGGCGTGGATCAAGACGGTATCGCCCGGCTCGAGCGACTCCCACGGGACCTCTTCGATCTCGGCCAGGGCGTGCCCGGGACCGACCTCGTAGACCCGCGCCATGCCGGTCCCGGGCGATCCCAGGTTGACCGCCACTCCGGCCAGCACCCCGAGCAGGACGGTCCGGCCCACTGCGGAGCGGCTGCCCCGCACGCCATCAAGTATCGAATGGGTCATCGATCACGTCTCCTGTTTGCAAGTGCAAGTGCCGGCAGTGTGGCCGGTCATCTCCGCACGGAGAGCAGCGTCGCGGTCTACGACGCAACCCACCGGGCCCGCAGTCTTCCGGTCTCGATCGCCGCCCGAGCACCGTTCCTCCCTTCGGTGGCCGACGGCAAGCCGACCTCCAAGGAGAAGCATAGCCTCTCCGCCCGTCAAGGGCGGCCACCTCGTCGTGTCCTCGGGCTGACGTCCCTGAGTCTCCTCACCGCAGGGGCACGCGTTGATTGGAGTCATTCTCGGCCGCGGGATGGATTGCATTGATTCGGCGTAATCCTCGCGATGATCGAGCTGGGGGCGTACGTTTTCCGTCAGAGCTTGCAGATGCTTCTTTCGTGCTTGGCGCGGCAGTGGGGATGCCGGGTACCGCGACTTAGAGTAAAGTAGACGTGCGGTCGGCACCCAAACCTCCCGTCGGGCGGCCGACCGGCAGCGAGGCATCGACTTCAGCCCCCCATACCCGGAGCCCTGTCATGATAGGCGAATCGCATCGGTCGGCCACTTCCTCACGGCAGTCGTCGCGGCGGGAGTTCCTCAAGCAGTCGGGTACGCTGGCGGCGGCCTCGGTGCTGGCGGGCTGGACCGTCCCGCGGGTCCATGCCGGGGAAAACAACACCATCAAGCTGGCGCTCGTCGGCTGTGGCGGCCGGGGGACGGGGGCGGTGGCCGATGCCTTCGCCGTCAGCGAGGGTCCCATCAAGCTGCACGCCATGGCCGACGTGTTCGAGGAGCGCGTCGAGGGGCGGCACACGCTCCTCCAAGAGCAGTTCGGCGACCGCGTCGACGCGCCCCCGGAGCGCCGCTTCACCGGCTTCGACGCCTTCCGCAAGGCGATCGATACGCTGGGCCCCGGCGACGTGGCCATCCTCGCCACCCACGCCTACGCCCGCCCCATGCAGTTCGAATACGCCGTGGAGAAGGGCGTGCACGTCTTTATGGAGAAGTCCTTCGCCGTAGACGCCCCCGCCAACCGCCGCCTCTTCCAAGCCGCCGCGGCCTCGGAGGAGAAGGGCCTCAAGGTGGGGGTGGGCTTCATGTGGCGGCACTGCAAGGCCCGCCAGGAGGTGATCCGGCGGATCCACGACGGCGCCATCGGCGAGGTGCAGTCGCTGCGGATCTACCGCGTCCACGGGCCGGTCCACATCGAGCCGCTGCCGGACGGCGCCAACGAACTCATGTTCCAGCTCCAGCGGCCGGCCTGCTTCAACTGGACCAGTGCCGGCTTCCTCGTCGACTGGCACTGCCACAACATCGACGTGGCCTGCTGGGCCAAGGGAGCCTGGCCCGTAGCCGCGCAAGGGATGGGCGGCCGCTGCTACGCCGAGGCCGGAAACCTCTTCGACCATTACACCGTCGAGTACACGTTCCCCGACGGCACGAAGCTGTACGCCTTCGCCCGCCACATGCCCAACTGCTGGCAGGAGTATGCCGACTTCGCCCACGGCACCAAGGGCTCCGCCGTCCTCATGACCAGCCTGGGGGCCGCCAACACCCGCATCTACGACGGCCAACAGATGACCGACGAGCATCTTGCCTGGCGGTTCGGTCAGCCGGAGCCGAACCCGTACCACGAGGAGTGGCGGGTGCTCTTGGAGGCCATCCGCCAGGATAAGCCCCACAACGAGGCGCAGCGCGCCGCCGAGGCCAACCTGGCGGGGCTCATGGGCCGCATGGCCACGCACAGCGGCCAGTACGTCACCTGGGACGAGGCGCTGAACTCCGACTTCGAATACCTCGCCGACGTGGATCACATGAACGAGGAGACGCCGGCTCCCGTGAAGGCCGGTCCCGACGGCCGCTATGCCGCGCCGCTGCCCGGCTCCACGGTGGCATTCTGATGCGGATGTCGATCGTCTTCGTCAAGCCGGATCTGGTGGTGCTGTACGACCGCCTGAGGGCCCGCGAACCCGCCGAGTACCAGTACTGGCTGCATTCCCCCGAGACCTTCCAGGCGCGCCGGCAGGAAGACATCCGCCTGGCCGTGGGCGAGGCCGGCTGCACGATCGCCATGCTCGTGCCCGCGGGGCTCTCCCGGACGCAGACCGACCAGTACGATCCTAATCCTCGCGAGCGGATCGAGGTTCGCGAGTGGCACCTCACGGCGACTTCCCCCGCGCGGAGTCGGCAAGTCGAATTCCTCACCGTCGTGCGCCCCTACCGCTTGACGGACGCCGCCCCTCCGCCCCCCGAACTGACCGAGATCGAGGGCGGTTACCTTCTCACCGCTGCTACCGCCGCCGGCCGCGCGGTGATGCTCCTTCCCGCGGCCGACGAGGTCGCCCTGGCCGCTGGAGGGCTCACGGCGCGGGGGGCCATCGCCGTTGAGGTCCGCGATCCGGAAGGGGAAACGCTCGAGGCAGTTACGGTGCCGACGCCGGCTCCCCAGCCTGCCGAGCTGTAGGCTGGCCGCGGCCAATCGGGCAGCCGATACCGAGTAGATAGGGGCACCGCGTGTTGCGTTCGCAGGAGCGCGGCAGCGGCCTGAAACCTGTTTTTTTCGAGGAGATGACTGGTCGATGACCACGAGTGAAGCGATTGCGGTGGTGATGGCGGCGGGGAAGGGGACGCGCATGAAGAGCGAGCTGCCCAAGGTCCTCTTTCCCGTCCTGGGCCGGCCGATGATCGAGTACGTCCTCGACGCGATCGACGCCGCCGGCATTGGGCGTGTGGTCGTCGTCGTCGGCTACGAGGCGGATCGAGTGCGGACGGCATTGGAAAGCAAGGGCGGTCTGGACTTCGCCCTCCAGGCCGAGCAGCTCGGCACGGGCCACGCGGTGATGTCGGCCCGCGAGCACATCGAGGGCCACGAGGGCCCCGTCCTCGTGGTGGCGGGAGATTCGCCCCTCATGCAGGGCCCCTCGCTGGCCGCCCTGCTGACCGATTACCACCGCCGGCCGGCGGCCTGCATCATGGGGACCATCCATCGGCCCGATCCCACCGGGCTGGGACGCATCCTCCGCGACGCCGCGGGGAACTTCATCGGCGTGGTCGAGGAGAAGGATGCCACTGCCGAGCAGCGGCGAATCACCGAGGTCAACATGAGCTATTATGTCTTTCACGCTCCCGATCTCCTCGCCGCCTTGGGCGAGCTGCGCACAGACAACGCCCAGGGGGAGTATTACATCACCGACTGCCCCGGACACCTGCTTGCCGCGGGCAAGGAGGTTCGCGCCCTGCCGGTCTTGGAAGCCTGCGAGGCCCTGGGGGTGAATACCGTCGACGATCTCGCTGCCGTGGAAGCTGAGTTGGCGCGACAATTCTCATAGTTGGCGTATGTGCAAGGGTCCCGGAGGTTCTCGCGGCTGGGCTGGGGCCTGTTCAGCGGCGTGACCGGCGAATCCGCCAGCCCCATGTCGGTTTCGGCTACGCGGTGCCCGCCGTGGGAGAAACGGCCGGGTTGGACCCCTCGTAGCTGCCCGGCAGGGCGGCTACAATCGATGCCGCGGGCTGCGGCCGCGCTCGCTCGGGGGGTATTGCCCCCTCCATGTGATGACGTTCCCGTTTGTCGCAACCCTTGGCTTTCCTCGATCCATCTGCCGGGAGGTTCGCTTGCGAGTGGGGAGGAGTTCAACAGCGCTCATGAACGACCTGAAGATCTTCAGCGGACGCGCCCACCGCGAGCTGGCCCGCCAGGTCTGCGAATACCTGGGCCTGCCGGTGGGACGGATTGCGCTGGGGAACTTCCCCGACGGGGAGATCTCCTGCAAGATCGAGGAGGACGTCCGTGGCCGGGACGTGTTCCTCGTTCAGCCCACCTGCCCGCCGGTCAACGAGAACGTCCTCGAGCTGTTGATCATGATCGACAGCTTCAAGCGGGCCAGTGCCGAACGGATCGCAGCCGTGATCCCCTACTACGGCTACGCCCGGCAGGACCGCAAGGACGAGGGCCGCGTCCCCATCACCGCCAAGCTGGTAGCCGACCTGATCACCCGCGCCGGGGCCGACCGCGTGTTGACCATGGATCTTCACACGGCGCAGATCCAGGGCTTTTTCGACGTTCCCGTCGACCACCTCTACGCGGCCCCGGAAATCGACGAGTACTTCCGGCAGAAGGGCTTCGACCTGGAGGAGACGGTGATCGTCAGCCCCGACGAGGGGAGCATCAAGCGGGCCATGAGCCACGTCACCGCCCTGGGGGGACGCCTGGCGATCGTCGACAAGCGCCGCAGCGGCGCCACGACCCGCCAGGCAAACCTCATCGGCGGGCCCGTGGAGGGCCGCGTAGCCTTGATCTTCGACGACATGATCAGCACCGCCGGCTCGATCAGCGGGGCGGCTCATATGGTCAAGCGGGCCGGCGCCCGCGAGATCTATCTGGCGGCCACCCACGGCATTTTCTGCGGGCGGGCCATGGAGCTCCTCAGCGAGGCGCCCGTCGAGGAGATCGTGATCACCAACACCGTACCGCTCCCGCCCGAGCGGAGCCTCCCGAACATCAGGGTCCTGAGCATCGCCCGCCTGTTGGGGGAGGCCATCAAACGGATCCACCGCAACGAATCGGTGAGCGTGCTCTTCGACTGAGGCGAAGAATGCCCGATCTGGTCCCCACCATCGCTGCAAACCTCGCCGCCGTTCGCGAGCGCATCAGGGAAGCGGCGGGCCGAGCCGGCCGCTCCGCTGAAGAGGTACTCCTCGTGGCGGTCACCAAATATGTGAGTCTCGCGGCCGTCCGCGCGCTGACGGCGGCGGGCTGCCGCGAACTCGGCGAAAGCCGCCCCCAGCAGCTCGTCGAACGCGCCTCGGCCCTCACCGGAACAGACATCGCTTGGCACCTGGTCGGCCCCTTGCAGCGGAATAAGGTTCGCAAGGTCCTCCCCCACGTGGCGCTGATCCAGTCGGTGGACAGCCGGCGCCTGGCCGAGGCCGTCAACCGCATCGCCGGCGAGTTGGCAATCCGGGTCCCCGTCCTCCTCGAGGTGAATCTCTCCGGGGAAGCGGCCAAGCACGGCTTCGCTGCCGCGCGGATCAGACCGATTCTCCCCACTCTGGCGGCCCTTCCCCATATTTCCGTCCGTGGACTGATGGGAATGGCAGGCCTGGCGAGCGGACCGGACGAAGCCCGCGCCGAGTTCGCCGCGCTCCGAGAACTCCGCGACAGGCTGCGGGCCGAGTGCCCGGAGGGGATGCAGCTCGACGAGCTCTCGATGGGAATGAGCGGCGACTTCGAGATAGCCGTCGAGGAGGGGGCGACGATCGTCCGCGTCGGCTCGGCCCTCTTCGAGGGGATCGAGGAATGATCGAGTTCACCGAGCACGCCGAAGAACTCGGCCCCCGGGATAGTAGGGGCGGCCCACACGGCTCGTGAACCTGCCGACGGATTCGGCAAATCCCTCACAATGAGTAGGGGCACTGATCGAATCGCTGCTGCGGGTCATCTCGGCGTTTCGTATTGCGCAAGCTGCGCCCCCTCTTCGTTCTCAAGAGAGACCCGAATTCTTGCCGGAGAGGCATTTGGGGCGGGTTTCTTCCAGGCAATTCAGTCCGGCCGGCCTACCCATGCTACTCAAACCATCTTCTTGACACGCTTGTAGCCCCTGGCAAAGATGGAACTCTAGCTGCCGCTTTGCCATCGAATCCATTCAGTCCGCCGGCTGCCTTCTCCACGTGCGGTCCAGGTCGAGTTGTCGCCACCCGGGGTCGAGATCATGAAGCTTTCCAGGAAGATTGCAGGGGACCGGAAGAACCGTCGTGGCGCCCGCGCGTCCGGCGGGCACAGGCCCTTGGGGCGCTTCTCTCCGAGGTTGGAACGCCTCGAAGACCGCCACCTGCTAACGATCGGCCTCCTCGACGAATCGGTCGAGGGGTTGATCAACAACTCCGGCGACGTCAACGAGCTGCAGTTGACGATCCACGAGGGGGGCCCCAAGACGGTCTACCAGTTCGTCATGCGGGCCGACGGCGCCGGTCTCGATCCCGGGATGATGCGCGTGCAGTCTTCGAGCGGTCATTGGATGACGCCGCTCCTGCAGAAGAACGACATCTCCAGCAGCAACAAGGACAGCCTCCTCCTCATCCAGCTCCCGCCCGGCGAATACACGCTCTACGCCGGCGGCGAGAAGGGAACGGTGGGAAGTTATTATATCGACGCGCTCCTCCCCGGCGACCTGAACGGCGACGGCGTGGTCGACGACTTTGAGGACCTCTGGGCATCGGCGGCGGTCTTGCAGAGCAGCGGCGGCGGCAACCACGTCACCGCGGCCTACTACAAGATGATGGGCATCGACGTCAGCGAGGACCTCTACCGCCGCGAGCTGGACGCCAATCTCAACGGGGTCATCACCACCTTCGACCGGAACATCGTCGAACAGAACAACCACGGCGCGCCCCCAGCCGTCGTCGAGTTGGTCGGCGACATGGAGCCGCCGGAGATCGCCGTAGGCCTGGCCAATGACACGGGGCCCTTTCCCGGCAATCGCGTCACGCAAGACCCCACCATCGCCGGCCAGATCACCGACCAGAGCGAGATCGTCGCCTTCGACGTGCGCTACGCGGGGGGCGAGTGGTTCGACCTTTGGGCCTCGGGCCTCGTCCAGGACGACGGCAGCTTCACGCTCGACGAGGCGTTCCTCCTTTCACGCGGGGCACCATCCCTCAACGGCGAGCTGGCCGAGGGGACTCACACGCTGCAATTCATCGCCGAGGATGAACTGGAGAACCGGCACGACGTGCCGGTGACCTTCACCTTCACGCTCGACCGCACCGCCCCCGCGGCCCCCAGCGCGCCCGACCTTCTCGCCGCCGACGACAGCGGCGCATTCGACGACGACAACATCACCAACGTCACCACACCCCGCTTCGACGTAACGGCCGAGGCCAACGCGCTGGTGACGCTCTTCGCCAACGGGAGCGTCATAGGGGAGGGGACGACGAACGCGGCCGGCTTCGTGCGGATCGCCTCGTCTCCCCTGGCAGCCGGAGCACACGCGATCACCGCGATGGCCACCGACCAGGCGGGGAACGAGAGCGCCCTCTCGGCCGGCTTGACGGTACACGTCGTCACTGCCGCCCCCATCACCCCCGCTTTTCAGCTCGACGCCGTAACCCGGCCCGAGGACGACTATTACACGGCGGAGCAGGTCGTCGACATCTTCGGCACGACTTCGGACCCCGTGGTGGGGCACCCGGTCGCGGTAACGCTGAGCTTTGCCGGCCAGGAGTTCGCCGTTGAAGCCACGGACGGCAGCTTTCGTTTCGACGACGTGGCGCTCCCCTGGGGCGTGACGCAGTTCACCGTCACGGCCACGGACATTGCCGGCAATTCGAGCACGTTTTCCCGGGACGTGACCCGCAATGCCCAGCCGGTGATCGCCGATCAGGAGTTCGACGTTCCGGACGGAGCCGTGGAGGGGACCGTCATCGGGACCATCGTGGCGGACGACGCCGACATCCCCGACGGCGACTCGCTGCATTACGAAATCATCGCCGACGACTCCGACGGGACCTTCGCCCTCGATCCGGCCACCGGCGTCCTCACCGTGCTCGACACCTCGAAGATCGACTTCGACCTCTACGAGTCCTTCACCCTCACGGTGCGGGTCACCGACCAGTTGGGCCTCGAGGCCGACGCCGAAGCGACCGTCTTCCTCGTCGATATCCGCCCGCCGGTGATCGACGTGGAGCTGGCCGACGACACCGGCTTCTTCGACGACGACAACTACACTTCCGACCCGACGATTGCGGGCACGATCACGGATCAGAGCGCCATCGAGGCCTTCTTCGCCAGCTTCGAGGGCACCGACGGCGATTTTTCCGCCGCCGCTCCGACCGACTGGATCGACCTACTCGAACTGGCGCAGTTCGCCGGTCTGGTCGACGGAGGGAGCTTCACCCTCGATCACGGCGTGCTCGTGCAGATTCCGGGGGCCGAGGTGGTTAACGACTCCCTCCTGGCCGACGGCGAGTACACCCTCTACCTCCGCGCCCGCGACGAGCACGGCAACGTCCACGACGAGTCGGTGACGCTGACCTTCACGCTGGACACCACCCCACCGGCGGCGCCTACCGACCTGACGCTCGTCGAGGACACCGGCTTTGAGCCCAACGCGACGAACACGAATACGCCGAGCTTTGATGTCGCTGCGGACAGCGGCGTATGGATCGAGCTCTTCGTGGGCGACGATCCCGATCCGGTGGCCATCGCGCAGGTGAATAACGGCACGGTGACGCTCACGATCCCCAGCGCACTCGACGAGGGGGCCCACGATATCCGGGCTTTCGCCGTGGACCGGGCGGGCAACCGCAGCGTGGCGGCGGCGGAGCTGACGATCCTCGTCGATACCGTCCCGCCGGGAACGCCCGAGTTCACCATCGACGGCGTCGTCGGCTACCTGACGGGCGAGGAGACGGCGACTTTCGTGGGCACGACCGAGGCGGGCGCCCGGGTGGGACTGTTCGTCGATGGGGTGGTGCAGGATACGGTTACCGCCGATGCAACGACAGGCGAGTTCTCCTTCGACGTGACCCTCGCCTTCGGCGACACGACCTTTACGGTCGTCGCCGAGGACGGTGCCGGCAACGTGAGCGAGCCCTTCGTGCGCCTCGTCTCCCGCAACAACCCGCCGGAGTTCGACGAGGCGGCGTGGGACTTCGCCATCGCCGAAGACGATGAGACCGTCGGTCAGGTGACGGCTTGGGATCCCGACGATGAGGATGATCTTACGTTCTCGATCATCGCCGGAAACGACCTGGGCGCTTTCGCCATCGACGGCAGCGGAAACATCACCGTGGCCAACGCGGCGGCGTTTGCCGAAGACGGCGCGTTCACGCTGACCGTCCAGGTGATCGATTCCTATGGCGACGGCGAGGGAGGGCCGGGCCTGACGGACACGGCCACCGTGGAGATCACCGTCAATCGCTACCCGGTGGTGGTCGGGGAGACGAGTTTTCTGATCGACGACGAGTCGCAGTCTGGCGATCCGGTGGGGACACTCGTGGCCGAGGATCCCGACTTGCACGACCTGAGCTACACGATCGTCTCGGGCGACGACGACCTCTTCACCATTGACGAGAATGGGAACATCACCCTGGCCGTCGACGATATCGAGGCGGACAGCTATGAAATCGTGGTCCGCGTCAGCGACAACGGCAACCCGCCGCTGTCCATCGACGTGCCGGTCGCGATCCAAGTGGCCAAGCTCCCCAAGGTGATCGGCGAGCCTGCCAAGATCGTGATCCCGGACTCCCAGGTGGGGGAGGAGTTCTCCTGGGATCTCAGCCAGTACTTCGACGGCGAGGAGGGCCTTCAGTATTCATTCGACACCGCGGGTCTGAACACGGAGGTTATCGATTATAGAATCGACGGGCAGAACCTCATCGTATGGGCGCACGAGTCCTATGCCAACGCCCAGGACCGGTCGCCATCCACGATCGTGGTTCGCGCCGTGGATCCCAACGACCCCGCGCTTCAAAGCGACCCGCTCGATTTCGTGGTTGAGGTCCAGCCCGAAATCACCGCGGAAATCCACTTGGTGATACTCGACACACCGACAACTCCGGCTATCGGAGACTTCGGTGAAACGCCCCCCGACTCCATTACCTCGGTCGCCGCGGGAGCGGAGTTCTACGTCGAGGTTTGGGTGATCGACCGGCTGTATGGGGACGTGATCCATCCCGATGATCCCGTCTCGGACGGCATCTTATTGACCGACTTCAACCTGCACTATAATCTCGAAATGCTGGGCCGGCTTCCGGAGCCGGAGGATTGGCAGCACGGCTCCGGCTTCATTGCGAACATGGGGCCCGTGAGCGAGGGGCAGGAGCAGGTGAGGCTCCAGTCGGTCACGACGTCGACGGGGTACGGGCTCGAGTTCTATAAGCGCGTCGGCTACCTGAAGCTTGTGGCCGGCGACACGCCCGGCACGGTCAGCTTGTCGCTGGATGAGGATTCGCTGTTTTTTGCACGGTACAGGAACGGCGACGAAGAACTGACGCACATAAGCCAAATCGACTTCCCCGATCTCGTGGAGGTCACCGTCACCGGCACGCCGCTGATGGGCGAGACTCCCGCTGATCCCTCGTCCGAAGGAACGGGCGTCCATCTCAGCCTGGTGACCGAGCCGACCGCGACCGGCAGCGGCGGCCAGGTGGATCAGCTCCCCGAGAGCGACGCCTGGATCCACGAGTGGAACACCCACTGGGTCGAGGTCTGGGTGAAGAGCGACGCGGCCGATGGCATCGGCCAGGCGCTGGTCGACCTCAACTACAACCCGCAGTACTTCACCGCGACGGAGGTCGTGCTGGGGCCCGCCTTCGGGGGCCTGACGGCGGCATCTCTCGATGACGCGGCCGGGTTGGTCTCCGGGATCGGCGGGGTGGCGCTCGACGGCGGCGCGGGGAGCGACGCCTACACCCTCTTGGGCCGGGTCCGGTTCGATTCGCTAGCCGACGACGGCATCGCCATCGATCCGGTGACGCAGTTCATCGGCCCCTACCACATGGGCCTGAACATCTCCGCAGCCGAACTCCTCACGGAGGGATCGGCCGTCGCCGACTTCCATCTCGGCGCCGCGCCGCGGACCGAGCTCTGGGCCGTCCCCTACGACATCAACAACGACGGCCAGGTCGGCGTGGGCGACCTGCTGAAACTCGTCGAGCTCTTCGGAGAGAACTCGGTCGATTCCGATTCGCCTTTCGCCCGCGCCCTGGACTTCGACCGCAGCGGCGAGATCGACGTATCGGACCTTCTTTCCATGGTAACGAACTTCGGCGTTACCAAGGCGGACGGCCACCTGCTCGTCTTTCCCGAGAGCTTCTCCCGGCGGTACATCGGCACCACGCTCGAGACGGAGGGAGACGTCAACGTGGGCGCCCTCCTCGACGCGGTGGTGGCCGATTGGCAGGCGAAGCTGGGAATCGGTTACGACGTCCACATCGAACTGGTGGTCCAGGACTTCGGCTCCAACCAGCTCGGCGAGGCGGTGATCACGAAAGTCGACGACCACGGACGGCCGGTAGCCGGGATTGTGACCATCGACAACGACGGCATGGAGCTGGGCTGGTACGCGCACCTCGAGGCCCCGCCGACCCCCGGCAGGTTCGACCTCTACTCGGTGCTCGCGCACGAGGTGGGCCACGTCCTGGGCTTTACCTCGGCCTATGCCGGATTCAGTAATCTGGTGAGTGTCGTAGACGGCTTCAAAGCCTTCAGTACGGAGGGCGTCTTCGCCAGGCTCGACGCCCCCGGGGATCACCTCGATCCCGCTGCCTTTCCCGACGACCTGATGAACCCCACGCTCCCGCCGGGTGTCCGCCGCGAGATCACGGACCTGCACGTGCAGATCCTCCTGGCCGCCTACGACGCCGTGCCGAGCAGCGGCGATCTTTTCCAGATGACTCCGGCAGCACAGATGGCCGAGACCGCCGAGCCGTTCGGCGCCGAGCTGCCTTTGGCGCCGGCCGCCGGGGCGCCGAGCTGGGGAATCGTGCTGGGTGGGCAGGCGATCGAGGGAGAAATGCCCAACCTGTTCGTCATCGACCGTGAAGATGCTCCGGTGGGGTTGGGGCGGCTGAACGATGCCGTCTTCGGCAGGTTGGGCCACGAGGGGCTGCAACGGGCGCTCGTCGATGGGACGCACGCCCGGCGAATCGATCTGGCCGCCTGGCTGGACGGTCGCGAGGAGGGCGAGAACGACCGCTGGGAGCTGCCCGAGGGGATCGGCGGACTCCGGGGAGCGGCGGCGGGCGAAGAAGCCTTCGACGCCGTTCTGGCCGAGTGGGAGGAGCCGCTTCTCGGCGCCGAGCTGCTCGGTTCGTGACGGCTCGGCTCCTGCCACTCGCAGCCGGGAACGACATAGTAACGAAGCTGACGGACTGAGCGGGCCGGACGCCCGCAGATTCAGGAACAGAAAAGCATTGGGTTTCTTCGAGGGTGCGCGGCTCGAGCACTCCTCCTCGGTGAGTCGCGCATGCCTTCGCACGACGGCCTCGGCCGGCCGGGGCGGTTGTGTCTGCGCCGCGGAAACGGAGAAGCAAGCGAATGGTCCTGTCCCAATGGCTGCGCGGCAGACGAACCCGTAGGCCGCCGAATCGCCAGCCCCGCGGCGCCCGCTCGCGCCGGCTCTCTCTCGAGCCGCTCGAGGGGCGCGCGCTGCTCGCCGTCGGCGTCTTCAACCTCACGCTCAGCACGGCGCCGACGGCCGATCTCAGCGAGGTCGGCGAACGCGCCACCTTGCCGGAGAACCCGGCCTGGATCGACGGCTGGACGACCTTCTACGCCGAGATATGGGTGAGCACCGCGCAGAGCAGTACCGTAGGCGTCGACTCGGCGGCGGTGAAAGTGAATTACCACGCTCAGCACTTCACGGCCACCGACGTGGAGTTTGGTGCCGGCTTCAACCGGGATGGCCAGTACGAGTTCGACGATGCCGGTCGGGTCACGGGCATCGCCGCCACGGCCACGGAGAGCGGCATCGGCGACGACCGGTATGCCCTGCTGGCCCGCGTCAAGTTCGTGCCCGATCCGGAAACGGACTCCACCCCCCTGGTGTTCCACCCGGATCACATCTTCGCCGGCCCCTATTCGCTCGGGCTGGGCCTGACGCACACCACCATGTCGCTCGCCAACGGCTCCGGCAGCCACCAGGTGGCCGCCATGCCGCCGACCGAGCTCTGGGCGGTGATTTACCACCATTTCAGCGCCCAGCCGCAGGTGGGTGTCCCGGAGTTGCTCGGCGTGGTGCGGGCCTTTGGCGAGACAATCACTGCGGAAAGCCCCCCCGAGCACCGCTGGGCCGATTTCGACGGCGACGAATTCGTGGGCGTCCCCGACCTGCTCGGCGTCGTGAGGAACTTCGGGCGCAGCCAACCGACCAACGACATCATCTACCCCGAAACCTTCCCCGAGGCCTGGCGGCCCCCCGCCCCCGTGGTCACGGCCGGCCTGGCCAACGATACCGCCTACGAGGGAACGAACGACGACGGGCTGACTTTCGATCCGACGATCGCGGGGCAGGTCACCAGCGGGCGGCCCCTGCAGTCGCTCGAGGTGGCTCTCGGTCCCGACGGCCCGTGGGCGGAGCTCCCCGCCGCGACGGGGAGCTTCACCGTCACCCCCTTCTTCCTCGACACCCAGTTCAACGGCCCTCTCGCCGATGGCGACTACACCGTGTACGTCCGGGCCCGCGACCAGGAGGATGCCGAATCGCTCGCCACGGTGAGCTTTGCGCTCGATCGCACCCCACCCAAGGTCACCGCCGTCGAGCCGGACTCCTTCGTGCAGGAAGTCCCCCAGGAGATCCTCGTTCACTTCAGCGAACCGCTGCTCAATCCGGGGGGCATCGCCCCAAACCAGACCTTCCGCATCGTCTCGGCGGATGGCACGGCCACGATCTACCCGACATATCATTTCGAGGGCGACGACCTCATCCGGCTCGGCACCGACGAGCTCACCGCAGGCAACTGGCAGCTCCACGTCTTCCGCGACGACGTCGCCGATCCGGCAGGCAACCGGCTCGAAGCGGCCGGCGGCACCGGTCCCTACGCGGTCTTCGCCTTCTCCGTCGGCGAGACCAGCCCCTATGTCCTCGCGCAGCGCACGCCGGCCCGGGCGGGGCCCGTCGTCGACCGCTTCGAGGTCCTCTTCTCCAAACCGGTGAGGGAGGAGAGTTTTGCCGGCCGCGTGGAGATCCTCGACGCCTCCGGGGAGCCGATCTCCGTGGAAAACGTCGTCGTGGACGGGGCCACGGTCACCATCCACTTTACTCCCCAGACGGCGATGGGACCCTACCCGGTCACCATCAAACCCGGCATTCTCGACCTCGACGGCAACGCCATGCTGCCGGAGGACGAGTTCCACGGCGTCTTCAACGTCGACCTTTCCCTCTACGATGGCGACGGCTCCCTCTACCCCTTCGATCCCCAGACGGCCGGCCTCGAGTATCCGCTCGGCGTCGCCGATCAGACGGCCTACCGGCTGACGGTCGACGGCAAAGACTACCAACTCAACGGCAGCGGGTACACGCTGGCCGACGAGGGTCGCACCATCGTCTTCCCACCCCAGGGAGTTTGGGACAACACCGCCGTCCAGCGGGAGGTCTACGTTCCGGAGGACGGCGGCAATTTCGCCCGCATCATCGACACCTTCACCAACCCGACCCCTTCCGACGTCACCCGGCAGGTCAAGATCTCCGGAGAGCTCGGGGCGCTCATCCTCATCTACGACTCCTCGAGCGGCGATACCGCGTTCTCGACGGTCGACCACTGGTTCGGCACCGACGCCGGCCCCGAGCCCGCCCATCTGGCCCATGTCGTCTGGGGCGACGGAGGCTTGCAGCCGGTCTCCGCGAAGGTCCAAGGAAATCGCTTCGAGTGGACCTTCTCCCTCACCGTGCCCGGAAATGGCGAAGCAGTGCGGATCATGACCTTCGCCGTGCAGGCATCGAGCCAGACGGCCGCCGCGGCGGAGGCCCACAAGCTGGCGACGCTTCCCCCCGAGGGGCTGGCCCACTTGACGCCTGAAGAGAAGACCAGCATCGCCAATTTCGCCATCGGGTCGCCGCAGACCCTGGCCGGGGAGCCCGGCCCCGGGGCCGACGACGCCCTCGCCTTGTACTCCGTCGAGGTGGTGGCCCCGCTCTTCGACGTTGCCGTGGCCCGCTGGGCGGCCGTAGGCCTCGATTCGGAAGGCCTGGCCCTGCTCCGGGGTGCAGAGTTGGCGGTGGCCGAGTTGGGCGGGGGGCGGTTGGCCTTCACGTCGGGCAGCACGATCACGCTCGATGCCTCGGCGTCGGGATGGGGTTGGTTCCTCGACCCCGAACCCTTCAGCGACGATGCCTTCCTCCCCGGTCCTTCCGGCTCGACGTTGCGGGCTGTCCCCGGCGGCCCGGCTGATGGCCGCGTGGACCTGCTCACCGTGCTCCAGCACGAGATGGGCCACCTCTTGGGCCTCGACGACCTCTACGACGAGACCGACGACCTGATGTCCGCCTTGCTGGAACCCGGCATGCGCCGCGTCCCCACCACCGCCCATGTAGACGCCGCCCTCGCCGGGCTCGATTGACAGGCACACTGCCTCTTTCGCTCATATCCCCCCCTCGCCCGAGAGCATCTCCTCGACGAGCCGGCGGGGAGCGCCGATATCGATCACGTGGACGCTGCCCGTGAAGGCGGCTGCCCCCGGCGCGAGGAAGCCCCGCTTGTGGGCCACGAAGGTGCACGTCGCGCGGGCACGGACCGTCGGGTCGGCGGGTTGACCGCTGTCGCAGTCCAAGCCGCTAGGGAGGTCCACGGCAAGGACCGGCTTCTCCGCCGCGTTGATGGCCCGGATGACCGCGTCCACCGGCGTCCGCGGGGCTCCGCGTGCCCCCGTGCCCAGCAGGGCGTCGACAATCCAGCCAGCCGCCGTCAGCTCGCCCGTCACCTCGGCGGCGGGAAACCGTTGGCCGAATGCCGTGAGAGGAATGCCGCTCTTCTGGACGATGCGGAGATTGACCGCGGCGTCGCCGACCAACTCCGAAGGTTCCGCCCAGAGCAGCACCCGCACGTCGTAGCCGCGGAGGTCGAGATGGCGGGCGATGACGAAGCCGTCTCCGGCGTTGTTCCCTTTTCCGCAGCAAACTGCCACGCGCGCCGGTCCGCTCCAGCGGCAGAGATGATCCGCCACCCCGCGCCCGGCGTTTTCCATGAGGACCAATCCGGGCACACCACAATCTTCAACGGCCCGCCGGTCGAGCTCT